>JAQYWF010000385.1 GCA_030145105.1 Desulfosarcina sp. | reverse complement strand
TATAAAAACGGGGTGTTAAGAAATAGTAACCCCCGTTTTTTGTTGGCCAGATGTTGGCCAACTTTTTCTCATGAAAATCTTCCCTACCATTACAATTCAGCAACCATCACCAAATGCTTTTCTGATTTTCATTTTGTCCTAAAAATTATCCAGCCTGCACAAAATTTATAATTCAAACCGAAGTGTGTGTCACCGGCCCCCTATCTCCCACAGTTACGGTCTGCCAAACGATATGAAAATAATGTTCATATAGCCAAAGCCGTCTCCAAGCCCACTGAAAACATGTGTTTCAGGCTAGGGTCTGGAAAGCACAGGTTTTCGCTGGTGTGCGGTTTGTGACAGTATCTCAATTAAACTTAATTTTGCTGATTGACGCGACACAGTAAAGATACAAAATGTATTCTCAAAAGGATGTCTTCCTAAAATAATTCTTATTGCCACAAGGTGGTATCTCTGTTACTAAAAGTTAACAGGGCTCATTTTCTTACCTTTCACCTTCCTTAAAATTAACACAGACCTCTGCCAGTAATCGAGCCCTAAACCTGAAGTTATTTTCTGCGCCACAAGGGGCATCGTCCCTTTAAAATATTAGATCCATAACATAAAAACGTTATCGTATAACGGCTTTTAATTGGGATAGGAGGAGGAATATGCGCGGTCTAAGACTCAGGGCAATGATAATCGTTTTCGTAATATTCGCATTGGCAGCCTGCACCACCGAGCAACCGGTCAACGTGGAGGCGGTGCTAAGTCAACCCAAAACGTACGTGGGCTCCGACAATTGCAAAATGTGTCATCTCGAACATTATGACTCCTGGAAAATGACCCAGCACAGCCGCATGATCCAGGATGCCCAACATAACCGCGATGTACTCGTCACGGAAATCGACGAAAAAGTCATCCGTGAGGATCTGGGCAAACTGGAGGCCAAGCTCAAGGTGCCTTCAGCCGAAATTTACGTGCCCAAAGAGGAAGAGATCCTCTACACCATTGGCAGCCAGTGGAAGCAGCGGTTTATTGTTAAAAAAGAGGACACCCTGTTCATCTCGCCGATCCAATACAACGTGGAAACCGACCGCTGGGTCAACTACCACGAAAACGATTGGGATAAACGCCCCTGGCTCTTGAAATGCGGTGGTTGCCATGTAACCGGCACCGATTTGGATAAGCAGACCTTCAAGGAGCCGGGGGTTGCCTGTGAATCTTGCCATGGCAAGGGATCCTGGCATGCCGCCCTGCCCAAGACGGCCGTATTTGAAAAGCGCCAGACCATTGTCAATCCGGCTAAGCTGCCCACGGGTGTCGCCCAGCAAATCTGCGGATCCTGCCACAATCGCGGCAAGGCCAAAATGAAAAAGGGCGCCGGTTGGCCGGTGGGATATGAACCAGGCAAGTCACTATCAAAATACTACGTATCGACATCTTACGAAGGTGGAGATAAAAAGCACCTCTACTCCAACGAATTTTCCAAGGGCCACCACCAGCAGCACATTGACTGGTCTCAGTCGCCGCACTCTAAGGAAGGTGTCACCTGTACCTCATGCCATTATGTGCATCAGATCGGCATCCCCCAGACGCGGTCACAGACCCAGGCCGCTGGTTCGGCCCAGTGCGCTCAGTGCCATGAGATGGTGAACAAAAACGGGGCGCACCAGATCCATTCCTTCGCCAACTGCGTGGGTTGTCACATGCCGCGTATCGCTAAGAGTGCAGAGATCGGAGACATTCGCAGTCATACGTTCATTGCTCTGTTGCCCAAAGAAACCATTGCCGATCCGACGATCCCCAATTCGTGCACCACCTGCCATAAACACAAGGATGCCGACCTGGTTAAGTTGCAGGAAGCCTATGACAAGCTGACGCAGCGACCTCAACCGCAGGGTTCTGTCATCCCGCCGGTTGATTATAATTACTAAGTGTGCCGAAAGTGAGGATCTATGCACAGGAACAGATTGGTGCACGGTTGGCTTGCCGGCATGCTTGTCCTGGGGTTGATAGCCGCCGGAAACCCAGTTTTTGCCCAAGATGAAGCGGCCTCGGCCATCCGACGGTACAAGGCATATGAAGCCAGCAACGGCTACTACGAGGAGTATGAAGTGTTGCCAAAACGGCAGCGCCCCTTGATTACGATTCCCAACATCCGTCAAGGGTTGCTGCCATACAGCCCGGCAGCCGCCAATGTGCGCAGCCGCATGCGCCTGGCGGACTCACACCAGGGAATCCGCTTTTACAAGGGACGGCAATGCGTGGATTGCCACACGGCGGCGGCCATGGACATCCACACAACCCGGGCGAACTTGACCTGCCGTCAGTGCCACGGCGGTGAACCGATCGCCAGTATAAATTACTACTGGTCCCCGCTCAATCCCATCCGGCGTCACGCCTATGTGTGCTCAAAATGCCACCAGGGCGCCAGCGCCTCATATGCAAGTTATGTAGTACACGAGCCAAACCCGGCCATGGCCGACACCTTCCAAAAATTTCCGGTTCTGGCGTATGCCTTCTGGATCATGATCGCCATCGCCGCAGGAACGTTTGTGCTTTTTTTGCCGCACACCCTGCTGTGGGGGATTCGTGAGTGGTTTGTTAAAAATAAGATCCGCCGGAGGTGAACATGACGACCAAGAGTAGGATTAAGCGTTTTTCGCCGCTGCAGCGATTGTCACATATCTTTCTGATGATCACCTTTCTTGTCCAATCAGCCACCGGTTTGGGGCGCATGTATATGGAAACCGGGTTTGGGCAGTGGTTGTGCTGGATTTTCGGTGGGTATGAAGCAGCCCGGGAGGTTCACATCTGGGTCGGCATCGTCATGCTTGGTGGATTGGTCCTGCATGCATGCTATCTTATGTTCAAAATCGATTGGGCCAATTTCCCAAAAAGCTTATTTGGGCCCGACTCCATGCTGCCCCGTGGGGCGGACATCAAGGAATTTTTTCAGCATGTTGCTTGGTTTTTTGGCGTTCGTAAACCGCCGGCCTTCGACCGATGGGGCTACTGGGAAAAGTTCGACTACTGGGCAGTTTTCTGGGGGATGGTGATTATTGGTGTCACCGGTCTTTTGTTGGCCTGGCCCATCGCCGCTAGCCGCATCATGCCTGGCTGGGGGTTGAATGTGGCACTTTGGGTTCATCGCATCGAGGCGATTTTGGCCATGGGTCACGTGTTTATCATTCATTTTTTTATCGCGCACCTGCGGCGGCACAATTTTCCCTTGGACCGCGCCATGCTCGAAGGAAGCGTTAATCTGGACGATGCCCGCCATGAGCGACCGGCTTGGATCAAGCGGCTTGAATCCGAAGGCGCCCTTTCGGGATTGCTGGTTCCGGAGGCCGTAGTCGGCCAGCGTGTGGTGCACTACCTGATCGGCTTTGCTGCCGTGGCCATCGGTCTGTTTTTGCTGGTTGGCGCGATTGTCAATGCGCCACACATTCACTTGTAATTAGGGCTTCCTGAATTAGTGTAGATGCCGCATTAGCTTGGGTAAATTCATCCTCTCGACAGTGACAGGTGCATTTCGGTCTGAAAATATTTACCGACTAAGCGACCCGAAAACCCGTTAAATCGTCTCTGAAGCGCTCTGATATGGACCATGAACAGCCACGAGGAAGTAAAAAAGAGATAAGAAAGGCCTTTCAGCCATTTCTCCAAGTTCATGACGATGAAGGATACCACGATCGCCGTCTCGGATGTCACTGCCAGCTTACACATGATTCTGGATAGACTGAAGCGCCGCTTACCCTGGCCGAACTTGCCCTCGATCGGGATCCGGTCGAGCTCATCCTGACGGACCTGCTTTTTGATCTCTTTTTGTATTTCGACAGCGGCCGGTGGACGGCCCAGCGGGGGACCGGAAAGGCGGATGCCATGTTTCTTGCAGAACCGGCGATTATCTATGTTACGGTAAATCTGATCCACATGAGCCGATGCCGGATAGTGCCCAAATCGTTTTCGAAATGCCTTGATTTGACCGATCAGATCCCCGGATTCATTGAAGGCATCCCAACTGATGCGGTCAACAAAAGAAACGCCATCGATGAGACTGACCGATATCTTGGCACCAAATTCCGTAGCCGCACCGGCCTTACCCCGTTTGATCGGACGCACATGGGGTTGGCTGACGATGCGATCGTCGATACGATTTTCATGCTGGTCATACATCCATTGCTGCTGGCGATAGACTTCGTGAATAACCAGCAGATCTTTATACTGACGGGGACTGAGCTTCGTTAGCGGCGTTCGTTGGGATAGGGTATGCTGGATAGCCCGAATACGGCAACTATGCCCTCGGTAGTCTCGCTGACAATCTCTACATATCCGTTGACCTGCCCGCCCCAAATCTGAAAAGGTTTATTTTGCTTGGTTGAAAGAGTTGTAGTGTGGCTTCTAAATTTAACATTATTTTGGGTCCTAACACTCGGTGAGGATAAGGTTACTTTATTATATGGAACATATTCAAGAACCCTAAAGGGGGACCAGTCAATTTTATAACCGCCGATCGATTCTTTAGGCGTTGAAACCGTTCGCCTTTGGTGATTAATTGCTATAAGGCAATATCCCAAGTCATACCTCAACAAGAACTCATCCTTTTGGACTTCTTCAGCCACCGCCATTTGATTAAGAAGGCGATTATTCGCCTTCGCAAGACGCCTTGTTTCCTCTGCGGTCTGCTGCTGTTCGGCTTGGTTGGCGTGTGTC
>JAQYWF010000401.1 GCA_030145105.1 Desulfosarcina sp. | reverse complement strand
CTGGCTGTTAGCTTTATCAGGCAAAGGGTGGTGGCGCATGTCAAGCACACCACAGGCCCACGAAGCGATGCCAATCCAATGGTTCCAGCAGATGGGACTCATCAACTTGACCAACAGGTGTTTGTTGTTAACCCGCTAAAGGAAACCGCCGTGTACGTAGAACGTATGCCCGGTGGTGTGAGAGGGGGAGGCCGTGAGGCCCCCCTCTACTCGATTCAAATGTCTTTTCAGTGATGCGGCGGGGATTATTCGTCAGTCAATACTTGGGGATGATCACCCAGAAAGCGGTATAAGGTGGCACGGCCGACGCCCAGGACTTTGGCGGCCCTGGCCTTGTTCCCACCGGTCTTCGTCAGCGCCGCCTTGACCATTGCTGCGTCCAGTTTGCGCTGTGGCCCCCGTTTGGGCTTTTCGAATATGATGTCCTTTAACTCCAGGGGCAGGTCTTCTGGCCTGATCACTTTCCCCTTGCAGCGGACGATGGCAAATTGGACGGCGTTTTGAAGCTCCCGTACATTACCCGGCCAGGCATAGTCCATGAGCATGTTCAAGGCTTCCTGGGCGATGCGGACTGGCCGCAGCCCATGAATAATTGGCGCTTTGGACAGAAAGTGCTCCACCAGCAAGGGAATGTCGGGTTTGCGTTCACGGATGGGAGGGATGTGGATGGGGATCACATTGAGACGGTAGAACAGGTCTTCCCGGAAACTTCCCTTTTTGACCTCTTTTTTAAGGTCCTTGTTGGTGGCGCTGATCACGCGCACATCAACCGATACCGTTTTCTCCCCGCCTACTTTCTCAAACGTGCCTTCTTGGAGAAATCGCAGCAGTTTCACCTGAAGCAACTTGGGCAGTTCGGCAATTTCATCGAGAAGGATGGTGCCTTTGTTGGCCAGTTCGAAGCGGCCCTTCTTTTCCCGGATGGCGCCTGAAAAGGCCCCTTTCACATGGCCGAACAGTTCGCTTTCGATCAGGCCTTCGGGCAATGCGCCGCAGTTGATTGGCACAAACGGATTGCCGGCGCGCAGGCTTTCGTTGTGAATGGCATTGGCCACGAGTTCTTTGCCGGTGCCGGTTTCGCCGGAGATGTGGACAGGGTAGTCGTAGCCGGAGACATCCTTGATTTGCCGAAACACGTCGACCATCTTGTTATCGCAGCCGATAATGTTGCAAAATCCTGTCATTTCCTTGGCTTTGACTCTCAGTTCGAAAATGTCGGTGACATCCCGGAAAGTCGCCAGCACGCCGATTTCCTGATCATTTTCGTCGCGCATCATGGTGGCTATCATTTCAAGTCTGCGCGGCTCCCCACTATGTGTGACGATGTTGATGGGGTATTCGGCGGTATCGAGAAAGATGGGCTGGCTGCCGCAAAAAGAACAGCGGCTGCCGCAAAAGGGCCCGCCGAGGGCTTCGTGGCAATCTTTACCGAGGACATCTTCCCGGCGATATCCGGTAATTTCTTCGGCTTTCCTGTTGAAGTAAAAAATGCGCCGGTCCAGATCATGGGCGATGATGCCATCTTTCATATTGTCCAGAATGCGTTCCAGGTTTTTCCGGTTGGTTAATATGTTGTCGATGGTCAGCGCGCTCATTTTCGCTCTAAATTCAGTCTGAGAACTGGGATACTGGAAATCGAAGTGGTGCCCGCCCACGATCGGGCTGCCTGTGATAAGCGAGCGTAAGATAGCACCAATGGTTGAAATGTTCAACCAAAATGGAATGGGTCGGCACGCGATACCCGGTGGGGTAACGCCTTTCAAATATAAAGGAAACGATACGAAAAAGGCAGTGTCGTTTGGAAGGAAAGGCTGTGGCGGGGCGACTGAGGTAAGGGTGGACGACTGGGGCTGGCAGTCCATATCCAGTTCCGAGCGGATACCCAGTCGGGTCAGGGAGACGTCGAACCGACTCGTTTTTCAATGCATCAATTTGTTGGAGAATGCGTCGATATCCGCATCGGTGAGCAATTGGGCAAAGCGCTGACCGCGGGTACTCCGTGATTTATAGAATGCCAGGAAGTCCTTGATCATACGAACCACCGTTTCCGCATCGTGAATGCCCGGCAGTTCCCTGGCCAGTCGGGGATGGCGGCCCAGCTTGCCACCGATCAGCACCCGGTAGCCTTTTTTGCCTACCTCCAATGTGCCTGTGGGGCAGACGGCCACGCAACTGCCGCAGTGGACGCAACGCGTAAAGTCGATGGCGCTGGCTTCGCCGTTTTCAGACAGCACCACCGCATCTTCCTTGCAGGCCTCGGTGCAGGCACCACATGCGCTACAGGGAATAGTTGTGAACCCTGGCGTCGCGGCGCCCAGGATGCCCACATCCTTGATCTGGGGCTGGGAGCAGGCATTGGGGCAGTCGGCGATGCTGATGCGAAATTCATGGTGAAACTTCAGATCGCCCTGTACCCGAGACATTAAAAATCCCAACAGATCGGCATCCGCCATAACCCGTTCGATCTTTTCCACCAGCACCTCGCTGGCCATGGCCCGGTGGGGGCATCCGCCGCTTCCGAAGCAGGCATCCAACTGGTAGCCTTTGACTTCGCTGCTCATTTTCTTAAGGTATCGGGCCTGGGTGGCTTTGACATCGGAAAGGCTCACGCTGGCTTTACCGGCGTCGGCGGCCTCCTTCTCCACCCGGCTGCGAACCTTCTTGCGAACGAAAAAAGGTACCTTCTTCACGGCCGCTTCGGCGTCGTCGGTCCATTGCATCGTTATTGTTTCCTTTTATCAGCCGGATGCTCGCATACGGAAAAGTTGATTCAAGTCAATGATCGGGTGATATGAACCGGGATAACCTCTGTCATCGTCGACCGGCAGCTGTCCTTGGGTAATTACAGGGTGTTAGAAGATATGTCCAGTATTACCTTTTACGCTTTTTTAACTGGAGATTTTCTGTCAAAATAGCCGTTCGTCTCGAAAGGCCGCTTTACAATGCCAGTTACGAGAATTATTTTTTGTATACTTTTGAAGCAGGCGTGGGAAAGCCTGAAGCTGTTTGTTGTGTAAAATTATCTTTGACACCGCCACCGGCCGACCGGATACAGGTGGCCCTTGGCCCAAATTATCGTTGCCCATCATGAGGAGTTTTTTTTGAAGAACGCGAATCCGCTGTGGAAATTTTTCTGTTCCGTCACGCTGACCATCGTGCTGCTGCTCTCTTTGGCGATTACATCGATCATCGGCACCGTTATTCCCCAGAATGAAAGTCCGGATGCCTATCTACATGCCTATGGCGCCTTCCGCTACCAACTGCTCAGCACCTTGGGCATTTTCGATATGTACCATTCCTGGTGGTTCCAGGGTCTCCTTTTGCTTTTGACCATCAATATCGTGGTCTGTTCCATCGACCGGCTCAGTGGCAGCTGGAAGCTGATTTTTACCCGGAGCCCCAAGGTCCGTCCCGAGCGGTTCACCAACCGATCGGACGCTCGGACGCTGACCGACAAGCGGAATACCGAGGAACTGGTCAGCGTCTATGAGCCGATTGTCGCCCGGCGCTACGCTTTTTGCAAGGTTACCCGCTCGAATAATGGGGCGGTGATTTACGGTGAGAAGGGCCGACTGTCCCGCCTGGGTGTTTATATCGTTCACCTGAGCGTGATTTTATTGCTCTTCGGCGGCTTGGCAGGCTCTTTTTTTGGCTTCGAGGGGTATGTGAATATCGCCGAAGGCGAAGCAACGGATACCATCCGTCTCCGTAACACGGGGCAGATTCACCGCCTGGATTTTCAGATCCGGTGTGATGACTTCAGCCTGACGCTTTACGAAACCGGAGCACCCAAGGAGTATCGATCCGCCTTGACCCTTTTAGAGGGCGGCCAGGCGGTAAAACAAAAGGACATCATCGTCAACGATCCCTTGCGCTATCGCGGTATCAATATCTTTCAGTCCAGCTATGGCAAACTTCAACCCGAAAAGATGCCGCGGCCGGAAACACCGGTCGCGGGGCCGGCGGAGGCTTACACCCTCAATTTCACCAGCCGTGCCTCGGGGATGAGCTATACCGTATCGGCCAAGGTGGGAGCCCCCGTTGATATCCCCGAAGGGCTGGGCAAGTTTGTCGTAATGGCCTACGAGGCCGAGACCGCGTTTCGCGGAATGGACGTCGGGGCGGCCCTGAAAGGAATTCTTACCCCAAAAGAGGGAGAACCGGTGGAAGTGCTGCTTCCCTTGAAGTTTGCCAACTTCGACAAAATGCGCGGTGGCGATGTGATGATCGCCGTTGCCGATCAACCGCAGGAGAAATTCACGCCCCAGCAATCCGCCGAAGAGCGCTATTACACAGGCCTCCAGGTGACTAATGATCCCGGCGTGTGGCTGGTCTATACCGGAT
>JAQYWF010000381.1 GCA_030145105.1 Desulfosarcina sp. | reverse complement strand
GTATGGTCGCATGGTGATCATGTTTACGCGGTGCCCGTTTCCGCCGGCAAGTTACGACTGGGATGACAGGCTGGCCGGTATCATTGACAGCCGGCAGCTTTACTTCATCAAACCGGGCAACAGCGTATTGTTTCCGCCCTTCAATGGGTTCAGACAATGGGCCGCACGTTGCATCGAGCAGGGGATTAAAACACTGGTCTTAGGCGGTTGCACGCTAAACAGCTGCGTGAGGGTATCTTCGATTGAAATCCTGCAAGAGTTTAAACGCAACAACCTGCGGGTCGTGGTGGATTTAAGCATCTGCGGTGCGCGACTGCGCAACTACAGCCCGGCTCCTTTATACGGTGGGGTTTCAGCCGCCGCTTCGGCTGTAAGCCAGATGACAGCTGCCGGCGTGCAGGTGGTGCGGCGGGTTGAGTGGAATTGATTTTAAATGTACTCTCATTCACCGGTGTTCGCCTTAAATTTGCATCCAAAACAGCATTGAGGACCCAATTCTTATTGGTGTGATACTTCGCCTGGCCTGAGCAGCAAAACTATTAAACATCAGTTTCTTATTTGATCAGACTGGTCGCTCCGCGACCCACGGTCGGGCTGACACCTGACACCTGAAACCCGACACCTGACACCTGACACCTGACGCCATGAACAGATTTGACCCAGGGCAGAGCCGATCATAGTTGACCCGGCCCATGGGACCAGGCTTCACGTGCCACGCTTCGGCCTCACCCGCGCGGTGGCCTGAGCTTGAAGCGGATCGTCCGGCCAGTAGTGTTTGGGATAGCGCCCTTTCAGCTCTTTTTTCACTGCGGGATAGCCGGTCTGCCAGAATCCCGCCAGATCCCGCGTAATTTGCACCGGCCGGCCGGCCGGCGAAAGCAAATGAATCAGCAGGGATTGACGGCCGCCGGCTACCGCCGGTGTTTGACAAAGGCCGAACATCTCCTGCAGGCGCACGGCCAGCACCGGCACATCACCGGAATAGTCAATCGGAATCCGTGAGCCGCTGGGCACCGTCAGGTGGGTCGGGGCCAGTTTGTCCATTAACCGACGCTGCTGATAGGACAGCATAGCAGCCAGGGCCTTTTTCAATTCAATTCGAGCCAGGTCGCGCAGCCGGGTTATACCGGTCAGATAGGGTGCCAGCCATTGTTCCAGGTGTTTTAACAGGCCGTCATCTGAAACGTCGGGCCACTGCTGCCGACCGTCGGCCGATCTTTGCAAAAAACAGACACGATTCTGCCAGGACCGGAGAGCCCGGGTCCATGGCAAACAATCGAGCCCCTGGTGCCGGATACCGTCAAGCAGCGCCGCCAGCAATAGATCCGAGTCGGGTGCCGCCAACGGCTCGCTGCGCAGTGTCAGAGCACCCAACTTTAAGTCGCGCTGCGCCGCAACCACCCGGCGCCGCGGATCCCAGGCCACGGTTTCCGCCCACTGCACCTGATCGGCAAACTGCGTCATGAGAATATCCGGATCGCAGGCCGCCGCTCGATAGATGCGCGCGTTGCGCCGATTACCGTCCAGTTCGACCGCAATCACAAAGGCTTCGCCCGCCAGGGGCTCAACCGGATCCAGAAACGCGCCGCGACCATTGGCCAGTAGAAACGTTCCCCTGCCGGTCGAACGCCGCCGGGCAACCCGATCCGGATAAGCCCAGGCCAGCAGCCGGCCGATGGATGCCGCGTCACCGGCACCGGCTCGGCCCTCCAGGCGCCGGCGTAAATTATCTGCCGCCCGGACGACCCGGCGCACGGCGGAAAAATCGATGGTGGCCGCCGGATATGCCAGGGGCTGTTTGCGGCGCGCCGCCTGCACCAGATCCAGCCGGACACGCATATCGGCATCGGTCCGGCCGGAGTCAAAACGAACCACATCTCGTTCACTGAGCAAGGCTGCAAGATCACAGGCGACACCCCCCCGGCCCAGACTGTCTGCCGCCAGTATCATGTGGGCCAACCGGGGATGGGTCGGCAGGGCCGCCATCCGGCTTCCGTGATCGCTGATCCTGCCATCCTCATTCAACGCGCCCAGGGATCGCAGCAATCGGCCGGCGCTGTCAAACGCACTGGAGGAAGGCGGATCAAGCCAGCGCAATCGGCGGGGATCGTCCAGGCCCCAGATTGCCAACTCCAGGGCCAGACCGGTCAGGTCGGCCTCCAGGATCTCGGGTTTGTGGGCGGCGGGTAACGTGCGATGGCCATGCCGGGACCACAAGCGCAGGCAGTTTCCCGGACCGGTTCGGCCGGCCCGGCCCCGCCGCTGGTCAGCCGCGGCCCGTGATACCGGCAGCGTGACCAAGCGGGTCAATCCGCTGCGCACATCAAAACGTGCAACCCGCTGCAAGCCGCAGTCCACCACCAGCCGGATGCCCTCAATGGTCAAGCTGGTTTCAGCGATGGATGTGGCCAGCACTATTTTAAATTTTCCGGCGGGCGCCGCTAAAATGGCCCGGTCCTGACTGCTGCGCGGCAGGTTTCCGAAAAGTGGCGCAATGATCCAATCCGGACCCAAATCGGCTTGCTCCAGTAATTGCGCCACCTGGCGGATCTCAGCGGCCCCGGGCAAAAACACCAGAATACTGCCGGATTCACTGCGGACAGCTGACAGCACGGCCGCGCCGACGGCCGCACGGGAAAACGCGGGGGTGTGCCGACCCACATAGCGGGTTTCAACCGGAAAAGATCGCCCCGGGCAGGTGATCACCGGCGCATCGTCCAGCAGGGCGGCGATGGGAGCGGTTTCGATGGTGGCGGACATGATCAGCAGCCGCAGTTCTGGATTCAGCACGCCCTGCATATCGAGACACAGGGCCAGCCCCAGATCGGCATCCAGGCTGCGCTCGTGAAATTCGTCAAAAATCACCAGGCCGATCCCATCCAAAGATGGATCGCTCTGCAACATCCGCGTCAGCACACCTTCGGTAACCACTTCGATGCGGGTTGCCGCACTGATGCGGCTATCCAGCCGGACCCGGTAGCCGACCGTCTGCCCCACGTTTTCTTGCAGGAGATCGGCCATTCGCCCGGCCGCCGCCCGGGCCGCCAGGCGGCGGGGAGCCAGCAGCAAAATCTTGCGCTCCCCAAGCCAGGATGCTTTTAGCAGGTGCAGGGGGATACAGGTGGTCTTGCCGGCCCCGGGCGGCGCCTGCAGCACGGCCGAAGCGTTTTCGGACAGTGCTTTATGCACATCCTCGAGAACCGCTTCAATGGGAAGGCCGCCTGGCAAATTATCAGGGCTCATGGGTTTCATGATAAGTGATTGGAATTAATTATCGGTTGGATTGATATTGATATAGTATAAATTCCAAATCTCAAATTCGAAGTTACTGAAAATCCAACCACTTCAGCCGCCAATGAGAAGCTACATTCTGTTCGAATTCAGAGCAAAGTAAACAACCTCTCGCCCGAACTATTTTTGGCCTGAGCTTAAGTTGAAGACGGATCTTAGATTTACGACAATTCAGAAGCTTTTGTTTGGATCATTGGTGCTTGAAATTTGATTATTATTTGATATTTGTGATTTGGTGCTTGGATTTTTCATAACTATTGCTCAACAGAACTATTTGGGTATCCTGGTAGATTTTTTTGTGACAAACAATTCTAAGATCTTATTTAGAGCGCGCTTCAGTCTCAAAAAACAAATTAGCCTGTTCCAGATACTGGTCGGGCCGGGTCGTTTTTTTGATCTTTTGGATGCTGGTTTCACAATCCTTAAATGATAACCCGATGTAACGCCACAGCCCTTTCATCTTGTTTAAGACATGGCAGGGGCTATCCAGAACCCCGCTGTAGGCCTCGAACAACGCGGCATGGAATTGTTTCATCAAGTGAATTTTATTGCGAATGTCATCGTTGCCGGTTTTAATGCTGTACGGTAGCAATGGATTGGCCAGGCACCAGCGTCCAATCATCCACCGGTTTACCCCAATAAAGCGACGAGACAGCATTTTGAAAATTTCAGGCGTCCTGATGTCGCCATTATAGACAACCGGATGTCTGATAGTTGCAAGACACTGTCCAAATGCATCTAAATCGATATCGCCTTCATATCGCTGAACACCGGTTCGGGGATGAATAATCAGTTCCTCTAAGGGGTAATGATTGAGCACCGGAATCAAACGGAAGATATCATCGCGGCTGCGCCATCCAAGCCTGATTTTTATGGAAAGCGACCCCTTGATGCCGCCGATCACATCATCGAGGAACTCACGGATCCTTTTCGTATAGGGCAGCAGGCCGGAACCACGCATTTTTTCGGCCACTGCGGGGTAAGGACACCCCAGGTTCCAGTTGACGGCAGGGTAACCCAGATCATAAAGATAATTGGCCAGGACGATAAAATCCCGCGCTGCATTGCTCAGAATCTGGGGCACGACCGGCAGTCGGGTATTGTTTTCAGGCCATACATCTTTAACGTAGTTTTTCTTGATTTTATTATCTCTTTTACTGGCAATAAAAGGGGCAACCGCCAGGTCAAAACCACCAAAATGGTCGGCAAAGGCATTCCTGAACAAATGGTCTGTAAATCCCTTCATGGGAGCCATGTATAATCTGGGGGGTTGCATTACCATTGAGATGTCGACCTCCTGGTCGCCGTCGTTCTCGCCCTGATACTCGTCCTCGATCTGTTCGGCAACGGGCTTCACAAACTCTATTTTTCGATTCATTGTCTGTTAAGGCCAATTCGCGGGTGGGGATACCCCCCCTACCTTTCGGGTGATATTTCGTTGGTAGTGGCGGGGTTTATCCCCGCCTACGAATGCGCAGAAAATCGAAAAAATCGCTCAACTTAGGCCCTTATCGGGTTTTTTCTGACAACATG
>JAQYWF010000170.1 GCA_030145105.1 Desulfosarcina sp. | reverse complement strand
GGTCCTCCAGCGGCTGCTCGTCAAACTGGGAAAAATCGATGCTGGCCCGGTCAAGTCGCGGCGGGGTGCCGGTCTTCATGCGACCCAGGGTAAAGCCAAGCGCCTTGAGATGGCCGGGCAGACTGTAGGCGGCAAACTCCCCGGCCCGACCGGCCTGCATGGTTTTGAAGCCGATGTGCACCAGCCCGGAAAGAAAGGTGCCGGTGGCCAGCACCACGCACGGCGCCTGAAAACCGAATCCAATGTGGTCTTCAACGCCCAAGACCCGGTCCCCGTCAACAATCAGGCGCTCCACCAGGGCCTGTTTGAGGTCTAGATTGGGCTGCTTCTCCACAACGGCTTTCATGGCCTTATGGTAACGCCCTTTGTCGTTCTGGGTCCGGGTGGACTGAACCGCCGGCCCCTTTTTGGTGTTCAGCGTCTTGTACTGGATTGCCGTTTGATCGGCAATTTTAGCCATCTCTCCGCCCAGGGCGTCGATCTCCTTGACCAGCTGTCCTTTGGCCATTCCGCCGATGGAGGGGCTGCAAGGCATGGCGGCGATCTTGTCCAGGTCGATGGCCAGCAGCAGCACGCGACAGCCCATGCGGGCAGCCGCCAGTGCGCCCTCGCAGCCGGCGTGCCCGCCGCCCACTACGATCACATCGTATTGTTTCGGATAGACCCCCATCTATTTTCACTGCCTGAAAAAAATTAATCGCACAAAGTTTGCCAATGCCCGTTTGGAAATGGTAGCTTTTGGTTCAAGCCAAGGCCGCAGCGAGATTGAAACCGAAGGCGTCGTAACGCTACGTCGAGGATAGCGCTGAAGCTTCACTACGTGCGCAATAGAGCCAGAACGCAGGCCTGGGCCGAAAGATGCCGTTTCCAGACGGGCACTATATAATTGCCGCGATATCGAGGTCAAGGACAGGATCACCATGCACAAAAAACCATACCGGGACCTGAACACCTACTTTCGTTCGCTATTTGGTTGCCGCGTCCACAAGGTCACCGTCGACGCAGGACTGGACTGCCCAAACCGCGACGGCTCGATCTCCATTGGCGGATGCATCTATTGCAACGCCAAAGGATCCGGGACCGGTGCCCATCGCCGGGGTGTATCTATCACTCAGCAGATCGAGCGTAGCAAGGAAAGAATCGCCCGCCGTTTCAAGACCAACAAACTGATGGCCTATTTCCAGTCTTTCAGCAACACCTACGCCCCCGTCGAACGTTTGAAAGCACTGTATGACGAAGCCCTAGCCATCGAAGACGTGGTGGGATTGGCTGTCGGCACCCGGCCGGACTGTGTTGGCCCGCCGGTATTAGACCTGCTTGAGGGCTGCGCCAAAAAACATCTCATCTGGATTGAGTATGGCCTCCAAAGCGCCCACGATCACACCCTCGCCCGGATCAACCGGGGCCACGACGTTGCCTGCTTCGAACGGGCGGTATCGCTCACCCGCAACCGCAACATCAGCATCTGCGCCCATTTGATCCTGGGCCTGCCCGGCGAATCCCGGCAGGAGATGCTCGAGACCGCCGATGCCATCGCCGCCATGGGTATCGATGGGATCAAGCTCCACCTGCTGTATGTGGTGCGGGGAACACCCATGGAGACCCTATACCGGGCCGGCAGCTACCGCTGCCTGGGTCAGCGGGAGTACGCCGAATTGATATGTGACTTCATCGAACGCCTGCCGGAGACGATGATCATTCAGCGCCTCACTGGCGATCCCCACCCCAAGGAACTGGTGGCACCGGCCTGGTCCCTGCAAAAGCGGGAGACCATGGACCTGATTCACACCTGCTTCAAAGATAAAAATACCTGGCAGGGCAAAAAGTTTTCACGATAACCGTTGGGCTTCGTTGCTCAAACCAACCGGCCTCCTTTACCGCCTTGCGTTCCCCTTACCGGGATAAACCGGAATTGAACCCTCCCCCGCGGCAAGCCGCGGGGAATGTCCTGCCTGTAACGACAGAAGTCTGCCGGAAGTCATAGAGAGTTGACGCGAGGCACCGGGCGGTAGTAAGGTCAGCTTTGCCAAACCGACGGCGAATAGAGGAAAGCGAATCAATATGGGAGATTTTCTCTTCTGGTGGCAGCACCTGCCAGAGCATATGGATCCAGTGATCCTGCAGATAGGCAGCTTCAAGCTGCAATACTACGGGCTCATGTACATCGTGGCCTTTGCAATCACCTATGGATTGGCAACCTATCGCCTCCGACGGGAGGACCGATTTCAGATTGATGAAGAGCAGCTTCAGGGGCTCATGACGGCCATGATCCTGGGCTTGATCGTCGGCGCCCGTCTGGGTTATGTGCTCTTCTATAACTTCTCGTACTACCTGCAGCATCCGCTGGAGATTGTCCTGCCCTTTGAATTTTCAGGTGGATTCCGCTTTACCGGTATCACCGGTATGTCCTATCACGGCGGGCTCATCGGTGTGGTCGTGGCAACAGTTATTTTCGTGCGTAAAAACCGGTTGGATTTTTTCGGTATGGCCGATCTCGTCGTCCCCTGCATTCCGCTGGGATACACATTCGGCCGTCTGGGCAACTTTATCAATGGCGAGCTTTTCGGGCGGGTGACGACCCATCCCATCGGCATGTTTTTCCCCTTTGCACCGAGTCCCGGCCGGCGGCACCCCTCACAGCTTTACGAAGCCTTTTTCGAAGGCATCGTCCTCTTTATCGTCCTGTGGACGGTCAAAAGCCGGGTCACCACCCGGGGCGCCATGCTGGCCCTTTATCTCATGGGTTACGGCCTGGTTCGCTTTTTCATCGAGTATGCCCGCCAGCCCGACGCCCATCTGGGCTTCGTCTTATTCTCCCTGTCCATGGGGCAACTGCTGTGCCTGGCCATGATGCTGGCTGGCGCGCTGTTGCTGCTCTATCTTAAAAAGCTTCAAGCACCCTCCCCCTGGAGGTAAAAGAGATCCCCTGCTGGGTCTTGGTGCTGATCATCACCGACTCGATTAACGGCTCAGCCACCGGTTGCTCCGCCTGCCATGTCACGATGAATTTGGCACCGGAACCCCCGCTTTTATCCGATTCGGGCACCACATAGCGTTTGGTGGCCATGGCATTAAGGGGCAGGGGCTTCTCCAGATAGTGCTTCAGGAACTTGCCGTCCGAGTCGTAATAATCCACTGCTGTCAAGGTGATGGCATGCTTCCTGTCTGTATTGCGGATGCTCAGCGTGACGGCCAGGTAAAAGGGCTGCTCCCGGTCACCGCTGTAAATATGCGAATAGAGCGGCACATATACGGTCTGCCCCCTGAAAAGGCGCATGTCTGCACCAGCCGTTCGGATGATGAAACCGCTGATGAATGTCAGCAGGACGAACACAAACAATATAGGTTTAGTGGCAACAGGTGTGGACATCAACCGCCCTCCCTTGAAAGATAAATGACCACGGGTTGAGAATGCAGCCAAAACGTACTTCTCTTTGTACCAGCATCCACAGGCCAAATCAATCGGTGATCTGCGGCATTCAATGTCAAGGCGCCTAATTTATTGCGCGCAGAAACTTGATTGTTGCCCCGACCGTGACCAATTTGCACCTAATGACAACTTCATACAGGAGGATCAGACCATGCCGGAAGTCACAACGACAATATCTCAAATTGAGGGTTCCACCGCCGCGCGCACCCGGATTCGCGAGCATGAACTGGTAACCGATCGCCCAGCGGAAAAAGGAGGCGGGAACCAGGGACCCATGGGTGGCGAACTGCTCGTAGCAAGCCTGGGTGGCTGTTTCATGAGCAATCTTATCGCCGCTTTTCAGGGACGGGAAATCGAGGCAAAGGGGCTGTCCGTTAGGGTCAGTGGTTCGCTGGATGGCACGCCGCCCCGCTTCCAGAAGATGACCATGGCGGTGAAGGGCGATGGGATCGATCGGAATCAGATGGAAAAGATGGTTCTGATCGCCGAACGCGGCTGCATCGTGGCCAATACATTGAAGCAGTTCATGGATGTGGAGATTTCGATCGGCTAAAGGATCGTGATCATAAATACGGAATCTCTGCTTCGCTCTGACAAGCGGCGGTGAATGTGCTCGTCGTCACGGTTCACTTTTTCGTTTTTTCCTTCGATGTTCGCCATTTTTTCAAACGCCCGGCAATCATCTTCTCGTACCCCCGGTCCGTCGGGAAATAAAACAGACTGTCGGCGATGGCATCGGGCAGGTAGTCCTGGACGGCATACCCGTCCTTAAAATCATGGGCATAACGGTAGCCCTTGCCGTAGCCCAAATCTTTCATCAAGCCCGTAGGCGCATTACGGATATGCAGGGGAACCGGCAGCGCACCTTTTTCCCTGACCGTCTGTTTGACCTTGTTCCATGCCTCGTAAATGCTGTTGCTCTTGGGCGCCGTGGCCAGGTAGACGGCGGCCTGGGCCAAGGCCAGATCCCCTTCCGGATGCCCTAAAAATCGAAAGGTCTCCATGGCCCCCAAGGCCAGACGCAGGGCAAACGGATCGGCATTGCCCACATCCTCGGAGGCAAACCGCACCATGCGCCGGGCCACATACATGGCGTCTTCCCCGGCCTCCAGCATGCGAGCCAGCCAATACAGGGCCGCATCCGGGTCACTGCCCCGCAGGCTTTTATGAAACGCGGAGATGATGTTAAAATGCTCGTCACCGCCCTTGTCGTATAGCAGCGCCTTTTTCTGCAGCGCGCTTTCCACATGTTCCAGGGTGAGCATTCGGCAAGAGCCCGTTTTGGGCGGGGAATCTGCCAGGGCCATGGTGGCCGCCATCTCCAGGTTATTGAGGGCGCTTCGCGCATCTCCCGCTGCAATCTGGATCAAGTACTGCCGGGCATCGACCGTCAAACCTAAATTCAATTCACCCAGTCCGGTCCGCTGGTCTTCCACGGCTCGGTCGATCACGCGGCCGACAGCATCCTCGTCCAGCAGGTCGAGGGTAATCACCCGGCAGCGGGACAATAATGCCGAAATCACCTCGAAGGACGGATTTTCCGTCGTGGCACCGATGAGTGTGATCAGCCCGGATTCCACATGATGCAGGAAAGCGTCCTGCTGGACCTTGTTGAACCGATGGATTTCATCCACGAACAGCAGGGTTTGCTTGCGCTGGAACCGGCGCTGCTTTTTGGCCTCTTCAATGACTTCGCGAATCTGTTTGACACCGGCGAGCACCGCCGAAAAGTGAATAAAATGAGATCGGGTTCCGCGGGCGATGATCCGCGCCAGGGTGGTTTTTCCGCATCCGGGTGGCCCCCACAGGATCATTGAGAACATGCGGTCGTTTTGGATGGCATGGCGAATCAGGGAACCCGGCCCGGTTTCCGCCTCCTGGCCGAACAGGTCCTCCAGACGGTGCGGGCGCATGCGTTCGGCCAGCGGCCGCTGGGGATCTGTGGATTCTGCAGCCTGATGATCGAAAAGGTCCATCTCTATCGTTTAGTGAGGCGCTTTCTGGATCGCTTTTTTCGGTTGAAGGGTGTGGATTTCTTGTTCAAAAAAGACGGATTTTTTCCGGTGCGCTGTTTCAGCAGCAGACGAACCGGCGTCTTGTCCAGCGAAAAGGCTTCCCTGATCTGGTTCACCAGGTAGCGCTGGTAAGAAAAATGCACCCCGTCCGGGAAATTCACAAAACTGACGAAAGTAGGCGGTCGGGTGGACACCTGGGTGGCATAATAGAATTTGAGCCGCGTACCCTTGTGCATCGATGGTTCGGTGCGCGTCAAGGCCTGATCCATGGCCTTGTTCAACTTCCCGGTGGTGATCCGGACCGCATATTGGGCGTAAACCCCATCCACGATGGGGAAGATGCGTTGAATCCGCTGTCCGGTTTTAGCCGAAACCGTCGTTACCGGTGCAAAACTGAGAAACTTTGCCTGCATGCGCAGATTCTCCGTGAGCCGCTTCAGAGCTTTGCCGTCCCTGTTGTCCACTCGATCCCATTTGTTCAATAGGAAAATCGCCCCGCATCCGCGGTCATGGGCATAGCCGGCCACATGGACATCTTGATCGGAGATGCCCTGTTCGGCGTCGATGACGATCAGAGCCACGTCGCACCGTTCCAAACTGCGCAGGGCCTTGATGATCGAGAATTTTTCCAGCCGCAGGGACACCTTTCCCTTTCGGCGAATCCCCGCGGTGTCCACCAATACATAGGTCTGGTCTCCCCGGGTAAAAACGGAGTCGATGGAATCCCGTGTGGTGCCGGCGACATCGCTGACCACCAGTCGCTGCTCACCTAAAATGGCATTGATCAGGGAAGATTTGCCGGCATTGGGTTTTCCTACCACCCCAATGCGGATGGCATCGGACCGTTCCTCCTCTGCCGACATTTCAGCAAAACCGGCGGTCAGTTCATCCAAAAAATCGCGGACCCCGTATCCATGCTCGGCCGAGACCGGAAACAGTGTATCGATACCCAGGCTGTAAAAATCCGACAGGGATTTTTCCTGGCCCTCACCGTCGATCTTGTTGACCAAATAGAACACCGGTTTATCGATGGCGCGCAGCAAATGGATCAGATCGGCATCAAAGGGAGAAATGCCCCCTTTTCCATCAAGGACGAGAACAATCGCATCGGCGTCAGCGATAGCCTGCTCAACCTGATGGCGGATGTGCGCGGCAAACGCGTCGTCGTCCCCTTCGGCGAAGCCGCCGGTATCCACCATGGTAAAGACTTTATCGTCCCAGCGGGCATCCCCGAAATTCCGGTCCCGGGTCACACCGGGCAGATCATCCACGATGGCATCCCGGGATCGGGTGATCCGGTTGAAAAGGGTGGATTTGCCCACATTGGGTCTGCCAACAATGGCAACGATGGGTTTCATGGCAAATATCCGATCGGCTGCTTATTTTGTTTTTTTGGAATTTTATTTAAGAATTTGGTGCTCACGATTTGTTGTTTCCGGTTTATGCAGGTTAGGGTCTCATAGATAAATTGATCATAGATGAAAGGGGTATATCCCAGGAGCGAATCCTGTGTCAAACCTCCAATCAACGATATCATCACGCACTTTTTATTTGACTGCCAAATGGGTTTCAACGCAAATCGTTTTGGTGTATGTTGATAAATCTTTATCGGTAACCGACGCACCGACCAAACACTGCATAAAATGACATCATGCACGTCGAAAGGAGGCACCCATGCCGGACCTGGCCTATGTGAATGGAGAAATCATGCCCATCGAAAAAGCGGTCGTGCCCATCGAAGATCGGGGTTACCAATTCGGTGACGGGGTCTATGAGTTTGTCGCCAGCTATGAAGGACGTCCGTTCATGCTGGAGGAACATCTGGATCGGCTGGAACGATCCATGCGGGAACTGGCCTTCGAGCCCATCTCTCGCGCCGACATCGGAAAAGCCGTCCTGGATCTGTTCACCCTTTCCGGCTACCCACGGGCAGGCTTGTACATTCAGATTTCAAGGGGTGTCGCCCCCCGCAACCATGCATTCACCCCGGGCATGACCCCCCAGATCATCATGACCATCCGGCCGGTCAACGAGATGCCCGCGGAGAAACGGAAGAACGGAGCGACGGCCATCACCGTTAAAGATACCCGCTGGGGACGCTGTGATATCAAAACCGTTCAACTGCTGTCCAACAGCCTGGCCAAACAGAATTCGCTGGATGCGGGCTGCGACGATGCCATCTTCGTATCGGACCAGGGAGTCGTCCGCGAAGGAACCAGTTCAAACCTGTTCATCGTATCCGGCGGTCGGCTGACCACCCATCCGTTGACAGACAACATCCTTCCGGGGATTACCCGCATGGTTGTTCTAAACCTCTGCAAGGCTGCGGACCTGGTTGTAGAGGAGTCGTTTTTTGGAATCGAGGCGTTATTGGGTGCCGACGAGGTGTTTCTCACCGGAACCGTCACCGAGCTTCTCCCCATAGTGCGCATCGACGACAAATCCATTGGCAACGACGAGGTGGGGCCGATCACCCGTCGCCTCTACGATCTTTTGCGGAAACAGGCGATGGCCGGCGGTGGCACAGTTTAGCGGTCGCTCTTTATTGAACCCTCCCTGCGCAGCACCGTATGGATAAGATCGATTTCCCGTTCGCTCGCTATCGCTGCTCAACCGCATTCAGGGTGGCCTGCGCCCGTTTCAGATGCCGGCCGTCCATAGTTAATCGAACGGCGCAATGCTCTCCTTGATCACCTTTACGGCCAGGTTTTTTCTTTTCTTTGGAAAAATAAAGCCATCCCAAATCGAAAGGCAAAATGTTGAGCCAACGTGTGGGCAATCACATCGAATTATGCAATCATTATTATTTACATTTTAATTTACGAAAGACATTTTATTAACACAAAAAGTGCTCCTGCACCCCATCAAGACATGAGGAATGATTCATTTGGCTGGATATCCAGAAAGATGGTATCTGTAATTTTGGCAGGGTGATGATGATCTCAATACATCACCCCGCGACCGATTTATCAGATATATTCATTTCCTGTTGTGTAATCACCACCAACCCAGAAAACCGAACAACCACAAGATGTGGGGGTGCATGGAATCAGCCCTATTTTCCTGAGACTGGCAAGTTTCCCCAACCCACATCACGATCCAACACACCCCAATATCTTGTGCTTTATATTTTTCCCGACTATAATGCTGTTTTAGTTCCAAATTACCTCATTCTGATATCTATCTGACCGCCAATGCTCTGATGCTGACCATGTTGAGCTCATACTGCATCTATTAGTTGCCAATACCTTTAGTATCTTGAATTATGATACAATTTGCGAATAATGAAAGTATTAGTAACTTTCAAGTCTTGAAGAATTGCGGACTGAATGCCCTAAATATTTACCCGTAGCAATAAGTTGTTCTCCAGCGTATATTTTTGGACATTAGCCCGATTCTTTATCGTCTACCGTTCTAAATAGGAGGGAATCATGATCTATCGTGAAATGAAAAAGACCGGTGATAAACTTTCTGCTTTAGGTTTCGGCTGTATGCGCCTGCCCCAGAAAAAAGGCCACCCGGGTGATGGTAAGATCGATGAAGAGCGCGCAACCAAGCAAATCCGAACAGCCATCGACAAAGGAGTAAATTATATTGATACCGCTGCTATATACCACATGGGTGATTGTGAAGCCTTTATAGGTCGAGCACTTTCGGATGGATATAGAGAAAAGGTAAAACTGGCCACAAAGCTCACCCATCTTATCATCAATTCCCGGGAAGAGATGGACAGTCTGCTCAACAGCCAATTAAAAAAACTTAAAACTAATGTTATAGATTGCTATCTCGTGCATATGTTGGACGGCCCTTCCTGGCAGAAAATGAACAATATGGGGGTCTGCGAGTTTCTGAATAAAGCCAAAGCGGATGGAAAAATAACGAATATTGGTTTTTCTTTCCATGGATTACAGGAGGACTTTTTCAAAATCGTAGATGCTTATGATTGGGATTTCTGCCAAATCCAATACAGCTTTCTGGACAGAAAAAATCAGGCAGGGGAAAAGGGCCTTAAGTACGCTGCTGAAAAAGAGATGGGTGTTATCGTCATGGAGCCCTTAAGAGGCGGGATGCTGGCCCGGAAGCCTCCCAAAGAAATAGAAGAGTTATGGGACACGGCGGAAATAAAACGCACACCAGCGGAATGGGCTTTGCGATGGACCCTGAATCATCCGGAAGTGAGTGTAGTGTTGTCCGGTATGAACGAGGAAGAACACATCGAAGAGAATATCCGGGTTGCCAATGAGGCTCCATCCGGGTCATTAACCGAGGACGAGTTAAAGCTGGTTCGGAAAGTAGAAAAAAAATACTTGTCGATTATGAAAGCTGGCTGTACGGGTTGTAGATACTGTATGCCCTGTCCAAATGGAGTTGATATTCCAGTGTGCTTTGAGACCATTAATGATCTGAAAATGTATGGAAACAAGAAATGGGCTGATTATTGGTATATGGGGCGTGTAGCCTTGGCGGATAATCCCGGTCTGGCCTCCCAATGTGAGGAATGCGGGGAATGTGAAGAAAAATGTCCCCAGAAACTGCCGATTCAGAATCTACTTAAGGATGTAGCTGACGAATTTGAAGGCCGTTTTTTTCCCATTAAAACATGGCTCATGGGCAAAGGCTTTCGATTTATGATGCGGAGAGGTATGTAGGTTGGTGATAGAATTTTTTAAGCTTGACCC
>JAQYWF010000344.1 GCA_030145105.1 Desulfosarcina sp. | reverse complement strand
GATGCGAACAACACCGCCGAGACCCGCGAAATCACGGTTGGCGCCAAAGTCGGATCCAACTGGCTGATCACCGAAGGGCTCAAGCCGGGTGAACGGGTGGTATACGAAGGCCTTCAAAAAGTCAAAGATGGCACCATCGTCAATCCCTCCGTTGCCGACCTCAACTCAACCGACCAGGAAAAAAAGTGATCGACCATGGGTGATTTTTTTGTCAGACGGCCCATCGTGGCCATGGTAATTGCCATCTTTATGATCATTATCGGCGTGGTTTCTCTCGGCGGCCTGCCAACAGAGCAGTACCCCAACATCACGCCGCCCATCGTCGAGGTGCGGGCAACCTATACCGGGGCCAATGCGGTCAGCGTGGAACAGTCCGTGGCCACGCCACTGGAACAGCAGATCAACGGCGTGGACAACATGATCTACATGAAGTCCATCAACGCCAACGACGGCACCATGACCATTCAGGTCTCCTTCGACGTGGGGACCGATCCGGACATGAACACGGTGTTCACCCAGAACCGCGTGGCCGCAGCCACGGCCAAGCTGCCCGAAGAGGTCAAACGCCTGGGTGTGACTACCGAAAAATCCATGCCCAACATCCTCATGCTGATATCGCTGACCGCAGATGACCCGCGCTTTGATCAAAATTTTTTAGGGAACTATTCGCTGATCAACATCAAGGATATCCTGGCCCGCATCAAGGGCATCGGCCGGGTCAACGTGCTGGGTACCAGCGACTACTCCATGCGCATTTGGATCAAGCCCGACCGCCTGGCCCACCTGGGCATTTCCGTGCCCGAGATCGTGGATGCCATCCGGGCCCAGAGCGTGGTCGTCCCGGGCGGCAAGTTCGGTGCTGAGCCGGCCCCCCCGGGCACGGAATTCACCTATACCGTGCGCCTGCCCGACCGATTGCAGAACGAGAAGGAGTTCGGCGAGATCGTCGTCCGCACCGCAGAAAACGGTTCCCAGGTCAAGATCAAGCACATCGCCCGGGTGGAACTGGGGGTGGAGACCTACAACGCCTTTACCCGCATGAACAGCAAGCCCTGCGCCATGATCGCCCTTTACCAGGCCCCGGGCTCCAACGCCGTGGCCCTGGCCGAACAGGTTAAAACCACCATGGCCGATCTGGCGCGCTCTTTCCCCAAAAGCATGCGCTACGACATTTCCCTGGACACCACCCTGGCGATCACCGCCGGCATCGATGAAATCATCGAGACCCTGATTATCGCCCTGGTGTTGGTGATCCTGGTGGTGTTCATTTTTATCCAGGACTGGCGGGCGACATTGATCCCCACCATCGCCATTCCGGTGTCCCTGCTGGCCACCTTCATGGCCTTTCCCCTGATCGGCTTCACCATCAACGTGTTGTCCCTGCTGGGGCTGGTGCTGGCCATCGGTATCGTCGTGGATGACGCCATCGTGGTTGTGGAGGCGGTACAGGTAAAAATCGAAGAGGGCATGACCCCCAAGGAGGCCACCAAGGCGGCCATGAAAGAGGTGACCGCGCCGGTCATCGCCACCACCCTGGTAATGGTGGCCATCTTCATCCCGGTGGCCGTCATGGGCGGCATCACCGGACGGCTCTATCAGCAGTTCGCTATTACCGTTGCGGTTTCCGTTTGTTTTTCATCTCTCAACGCCCTGACCTTGAGCCCGGCCCTGTGCGGCCTCCTGCTGCGCAAACAAGAACCCATGCGCGGTCCTTTGGGGGCTTTCTTCAAACTGTTCAACACAGTGTTCGACAAATCCACCGTGGCCTACACCGGATTGACCCGCATCGTTACCCGCAGGATCGCCGTGGGCCTTGTGGTTATGGCCGTTCTGACGGGGGGGGTGGTCTTTCTGGGTAAACTGATTCCGGGCGGCTTCATGCCCAGCGAAGACATGGGCTACCTGATGATCAACATCCAGTTGCCCGACGCGGCATCCATGCAGCGTGCCGATACAGTCACCCAAAAGGTCGAGCAAATCATCAAAAAGCACGAAGAGGTTGAATATGTCACCTCCGTGGCCGGATTCAGTCTGATTTCCAACAGCTATGCACCCAATTCCGGATTTGTCTTCGTGGGGCTCAAGGGTTGGAAACTGAGGGAAAAGACGGCTAACGAGCTTGTTGCGGCACTGAACCGGGAGTTCTTCGCGGCCATAAACGAGGCCCAGGTTTTTGCCTTCGCCCCGCCACCCATACCCGGGCTGGGCAGCGGATCGGGCTTCACCATAAACATCCAGGACCGGGCCGGCAATACACCCGAATACCTGGCCGAACAGACGGCTGGCTTTATAAAGGCGGCGCAGGCACGGCCGGAAATCGGTGCCGTCATTACCACCTTCCGATCCAGCGTGCCCCAGCGTTACATGGAGATCAACCGCGACAAGGTGCTCAAGGCCGGTGTGGCCCTCAACGATATCTACACCACGGTGGGCGCATTTTTAGGGGGATCATACGTCAACGACTTCAACCGATTCGGGCGGCTCTACAAGGCTTACATCCAGGCCGAACCCGAATACCGCATCAGTGAAGATCGCATCAACCTCTTTTTCGTCAAGAACAGTGAAGGAAGGTCGGTGCCCTTGAGCGCCTTCGTCAGCATCAAGGAGGTTTCCGGACCGGACTTCACCAATCGCTTCAACCTCTACCGGTCCGTCGAACTGACCGGCGGGCCGGCCCCCGGCTTCACCTCCGCCCAGGCCCTGGAGGCCCTGGAGACGGTGGCGGAGGAAACGCTGCCGGCGGATATGAGCTTTGCCTGGGCCAACATGTCCTTCCAGGAAAAACAGGCCTCGGGCACGGCCGCCGTCGTTTTCGCCTTCTCCCTGTTGTTTGTCTTTTTAATTCTGGCTGCCCAGTACGAAAGCTGGACCCTGCCCATGAGTATTCTGCTGGGCACGCCCTTTGCCATTTTCGGCGCCTTTCTGGCCCTCTATCTGGCCCGCATGACCAGCACCAGCTACGAGCTGAACATCTTCGCCCAGATCGCCCTGGTCATGCTCATCGGCATGGCCGCAAAAAATGCCATCCTGATCGTTGAATTCGCCAACCTTGAGTTCAACAAGGGCCTGTCGCTCTTCGATGCCGCCATCAAAGCAGCCAGCCTGCGTTTTCGGCCCATATTGATGACCGCCTTTTCATTCATCCTGGGCGTGATGCCCCTGGTGGTGGCCAGCGGTGCCGGTGCCGAGGCACGAGTCGTCATGGGCGTGGCCCTGCTGGGGGGCATGGCCCTGGCAACAACCCTGGGTGTGTTTTTCTACCCCATGCTGTTCGTCTTTATCGGCAAGGTCGCCGGTTATGAGAAAAAGCGGGAATTGCACAATATTTAGAAAGAGCAGGTATAAAGACACGATGAATTCACGCACAAGACCATGCAAGCAATTATTACCATTCGCCTTGGTGATTCTCCTGGTCAACGGGTGTGCGCTGGGCCCGGATTTCAAGGAACCCGTGGTGGCGGCACCCGAAGCCTATCGTACCCCGGTGATGCCAACTGACGCCGCCAGCGATCTGAAATGGTGGGCGCTGTTCGACGACCCGCTGCTCTACGATTTGGTCACGACTGCACTGGAAAATAACCGCGATTTCAAGATTGCCGTCAGCCGCATCGAGCAGGCAAGAGCCGTGCTGGGTTTCACCCGGGCCGACCAGTACCCGAGCGTTGATGTTGGCGCCGGCGCCCAGACAGGCAACTTCACTGGTGGTTCGCGGTCACCCGACACCACCTCTACCGTATACCTGGCCGCCCCCTTGAATTGGGAAATCGATTTCTGGGGCAAATTCAAGCGTTCTTCCGACGCTGCACGGGCCGAATTGATGGCCTCCGAATTCGGCCTGAAATCCGTTCAACTGGCCCTGATTTCAGAAGTGACGTCCACCTATCATCAACTGCTGGATTTCCATCGGCGGTTGGATATTTCCAAATCCACCCTCAAATCGCGGACCAAAAGCCTGAATATTATCCAAGAGCGCTTCGACAAGGGCATCATCGGCCAACTGGATGTCAACCAGGCCCAAATCCAGAAAGAAATCGCCGCCGGGGCCATTCCTTTATACCAACGGTCCATTGCCAAAACCGAAAATGGCTTGGCCATCCTGCTCGGCCGCCTGCCGGAATCCGTGCGCATCAAGAAGAATCTGCAAGGGTCGTCACCGCCGGTGATACCGGTAGGGCTGCCGGCGGACATACTGGAGCGGCGTCCGGACATACTGCAGGCCAAATACCTGCTCGAGGCCCAGACAGAGAATATTGGCGTGGCCGAAGCACTGCGTTTTCCGGCCATCTCCCTCACCGGAACATTGGGTGTGGCCAGCACGGACCTGGGCGCCTTCACCACTGGCGGCGGTGTCTGGTCTATAGGCGGCACGCTACTGGGACCGCTTATCGATTTCGGTAAGAATAAAAGACGGGTGGAGATCGAGGAGCAAAAGACGCAACAGGCCCTTTACCAGTACGAAAACACGGTGCTGACCGCTTTTCGCGAAGTGGAGGACGCGCTGGCTGAGATTGCCACCTACCGTCAAGAACTGGCGGCCATTGACCGCCAGCAAAAGGCGGCCAAAAACGCCAACCATCTGTCCAAAGAGCGCTACGACAAAGGTGTAAGCAGCTTCCTCGAAGTCCTGGATACCGAACGGACCCTGTTTAGTGCCGATTTGCAGCAATCCGAGCTTCAGCAACAGTACCGCAATGCCTTTGTCAACCTCTACAAGGCCCTGGGCGGGGGTTGGACGACCAAAGCGGAGCGAGGCGACGCGCATGCCCGTACCGAAGGTCCATTGGATGTCGCGACGCAGTAGCAGGGAAAGCACTGGGTAAGATTATCAAGACAAGCCGGTGTTCGGCTGACATCCTTAAAATCAGAATCGCCGCAACCTCAGTTAAGGGGTGGCGGCGGTTTTTTATCAGCAATATCTGAGATGGTTGTGTGTTCAGCCTTCCTCCAGAATTTCTCCGCGCGTACTGACAACGACCTGCCGGCTGGGCACATTCACCCCGGAGGCCTCCATGCCTTTTTTCACGATCATGGGCAGTCCGGAGCAGCAGGGCACCTCCATGATCATGGTGGTGACGCTCTTCACCCCCGCCGTCTTGAATATCTCGGCAAACTTGTCGATGTAGGCCTGAACATCATCGAATTTGGGGCAGCCCAGCATGATGGTTTTGCCTTCCAGGTAATCCCGGTGCAGGCTGGGGAAGGCCACGGGCACACAATCGGCCGTCACCAGTAGGTCGGCGCCTTTGAGAAAGGGCGCCGTGGGCGGGATGAGGCGGATCTGGACCGGCCAGTGGGTCAGGGCGGAGGCGGCTTTTTCAAAGGAGGTGGGGGTGTTGGCGCTCTGACAGCCGGCTGCCGGTGCAAAGCTCTGGATTTGAGTGGACGGGCAGCCGCAGGGCATGGTCTGTTTCTCTTCCTTCGCCTGGTTCGCCTCCAGGTGCTCCTCCACCGCTGCTTCGTCGAAATCCTC
>JAQYWF010000305.1 GCA_030145105.1 Desulfosarcina sp. | reverse complement strand
GCCGCCCTTGTCAAATATTGGGATATCAAATCGGGAAAAGTAGATATCAGGTGATTGGGATTCAGTGGAAAAAAGTGAATCGGATGAAATCAACTCGTGCTTGTATTTACCAGCACAAACATGCAATTAGAACACGGTTATCGGAGGAGGGGCAAACCACATGATATAGTGGCCGATGTATTTTAGATTATATTCCAATGAGATAGCAGCTATCTGTAAAATTGTGGTGGGTGTGATTTGAGTTGGCTATATAACAAAATAGATGGTCGACAAAATAATTTGAAGAAACAATTGTGAGTACTGTTGATGCCTGGCTCAACTGTCGGTTTCCATGTCGGATCGGTTTCGTGTTTACGGAGATCCTTTATTGATACTGAACGTTGATCATGTATGAAACCGGATGGTTCGTGTGCAATCGGATCAGTCTATCTCACATTTTATTGTCTCCCTGCCTCCGACTTCAGTTTTCAGCCACAATCTCTGGGCAACTGATACTCCTGCCGGATATCCATCAGTTTTTGCATGGCCGCCTGCATTTCGGTTTCCAATTATCCTCGAATCTATCTTGCCCACCAGTAAATGCGCTTGTATCTTTGTCTACCCCTTTGTTCCCCATCCATAATGCTGCCTTGGGCCTCAGTCCTGCGGTTTCAACAGCTTGCCGGCACCCAGTCCCATATGATTGAACACCAGGCTCACATCCCCCAGGCTGGCATCCAGGGGCTCGATGGCCGCTTGGGGGACGATCTTGATCGGACCGGCAAAGCCGGTGGGGGCATGGGGGCACAACACGGTCAGTTCGCCGTTACCCAGGTCTTCCACCAGGTAGACGATCTCGCGCTGGCCGTTATCGGCACCAAGCAGGGCCGGCTTGAAGCCGCCTGATTTTTCAGCGCCGATCAACCCGGCAACCAGTGACTTGACGAATCGGTAAAGCGGAAGCTTGCCGATGGTTTTTGCCTGAACCCAGTTGCCCAGACGGTTGGCAGCATTGGATTTCATTACCATACCGATGAAAAGGGACGCACCAAGCAGCAGGATCACCGCCAGTGCCAATGGGTGTTTGGGGTCATCGAATGTGCCGCCGGGAAACAGACCGGCGATGGGCGTGGCCAAGCCCTCTACCAATTGGACGATCTCCATCAACAGGAGAATAAGAAGGAGGATGGGCAGCAGCACCAGCAGGCCTCCCAGTGCGGTGAGTTTAATAAACGATAGAAGGTTTTTCATAATCGTACCTTTTTTTCTCACTGTTTGATTTTCGGCCATCGGTTTCCTCCATGGTCTCACATGCACCTGACTCCGAGAGTTTCCTCATTGCGATTGCATTCCCTTTGAGATTAAGCAGTTTTACGCTGAACTGCAGAGACGCCACTTCTTTTTACTTGTTGTTCTTTCCGACTTATACCACCGGAAAATGCACTTCGGCATCATGAATGAACAATGAACGGACCTTGTCCCAGAAATCACCGCCCAGCACGAACAGGCTGGAGAGCAGCATCAGGTCGCCGATCACGGCATAAAAAAACGGTTTGCTTCCAAACCCGGGGATCCACCGTGCGGTGTAAATGGACACCCAGCCAAACACGATCGGCGTGCAGAACATCACCAGCCCGATGCGGTAGCGCATCCGGCCGACCTTGTTCGGCGGGCCATATTGCTTGAGAAAGCCAAGAACTTTCTTTTTGATCAGCGCATAGCCGCTTTTGCCGGCCACCGCCACCGCGGCGACGCCCAAGAGCTCTCCGGCCAGCAAGAGCCCCCCTGAAATCGACGCGGTCATCGTTTTGGACAGATCGAAGGCCGAGACAATAGGGACACCGGCCAACGGTACAAGGAAGCTTAGTCCAAACAGCGCAGCGCTCAGCTTCCAACGCCAACCCTCTGCCTTCATTTCGGGTGGATTCATTAATTACCCTCTACAATTTCGTTTGTTTTTTTCACGCTACGCCGCTACCACGCCACGTTTTTTTTAGGACCCTCTTGGGTTATGGTCCAAACATTTGATGAATTTGTTGTGCTTTCTCTTTAACCGACTTACTTTTTTTCTCTATCTTTCGTTGCGCCGTTGCGTGAGGCTTTCGTTTTTTCGCATTTAAATTATTGGTCTCGCGCCACGCCGCAACGACGCTACGAGATCATTTCAGGTTTTCTTCAGACGATGGTCCAAACATAAGATAGATCTCAGGTGCTGCCCCTTGAATCTTTTTTCTTTATTCTTCAAACTTTCGTTGCGCCGTAGCGGCGTTGCGTGAGATTTAAATTTATTCAAGCCACACCGCAGTTGTGCCAATGGTTTTTGGTAGTTGGCACTCAAAATTTTAAATTTGGTGATTCATTTTGAAAAGTCAAAAACGCGTTCCCAATCATTTTTCATGCTGATCACCTGCCAACCGTTTTCCGCTGCCAGATGGCTGACCTTCTCGACGGCATATTCATATTCCCGCTCAGGATCGTCATGGTTGACGATCATTTGTAGATCGGGGGTCGCGGGGTTTTTGTCGTCCGAATATTCCAGCATGTCCCGGTCTCCTTCCGAGTTGCCCACCGCGATGATGGGGCGTTTGCCGACCATGCGCAGAATATTGACCGGTTTGCCTTTCTCGTCGTTGACCGGCTCGACAAAGGCATGTTCGCGCCGAAATTCAGATCCTTTGGCGTGCTCGATCCATGTGGTCATGACCTGGGTGCCAATGGCATTCTCCACGGGGAGCCCGATTGACGTTTCAATCATGGCCCGGATAAAGGAGATGTCGGACCCCGAACAGATGTAGACCCGGAAGTCGTTTGCCTCCAGATAGCGGATCATTTCCAGCATGGGTTGGTAAACGGTTTCGGCTTAGGGCACCTGAAAGCGGGGATGTTTTTGTTCAAACAAAAAACCATGTGCATCGGCGGCGTATTGGGCTTCGGTTTTGCCGGTGTGGGTTTCCAGCAGCGTGGCGTACAGTCCCTCCGGGCCGAATTTGCCGGCCTTGGCGAAGTATTTCATATCGCCGTCCACGATCGCCTTGACATGGGGACGCTCGAGCAATACCGGATTAGCGGCAGCAGCCGTTTTGATCAGCGGGATGGCAAATGCAAAAAGCGCATAGGCCGGTTTTTCCAGAAGTACGGTGCCATCCATGTCGAAGGTGGCAACCCGGTCCTCGGGGGCAACGAAACTTGGACTGCCCGGCGTGGTCACCTTCTCGACAAACTTGATGATCAGCTGCTTGTTCGGTCCTTCCAGCCATGATGAAAGAGGATCAGCCGCCCGTGCCGGAAGCGCCGACCCGCCGATGAGTGAACCGGCGATCAATACAAGCAGAACGTGACACCGAGTTATCTTCAATTTTTTCATTAAGATATCCTATCCCATAGCGATTCTATCATATATTAAGAGGGCATCAATGCACACATACCGGGCCCGGCCAGAGCATCGAGCAGGGTAGCCGGGTCCGGAAAGTGAGCGCTGTCGCTGGAAGCGATTCAGGATAGGGGCCTACCGATTGATCGGCTTGGCCTGTCCCCGTTAGCGTTGCCGCCAGAGACCCTAAGGCGACCCGATAGTGCTGAGGATCTTCTCCTTCGCATCGCCGATGGTGAACGATCCCGGCTTCTGGCTCGGTGGGAACTCCTCGAATGTAGCAAGGAATTTACTTACGTAAGCCGCCGCCGGCGCCATCAGGAAGACGCGATCGAGGAACCAATCGTAATAGGTGTTCGACGTGATCTGGCCACGCTCATAGGGATCGCGCCGCAGGTTGAACAACAGCGGCATGCGCAGAACGGTCCAGGGTTCCGCCCAGGCCTGCATGGTCTGCGGGAAGCGATGCTCCATAAAGATGACCTTCCAGTCGTCGTAGCGCAGGGCGGTCATATCGCCGGTGTCCGAGAAATAGAAGATCTCGTTGCGCGGTGTCTTGTCCTCTTTGCCCAGAAGGTAGGGCAGCGTGTTGTACCCATCGAGGTGGACCCGATAATCACGCCCGATCGCCTTGACGCCGTCTCCCTTCAGCTGTTCCTTGATGTCATCGACACCGGCCATGGCCAGGAAGGTCGGCAGCCAGTCCATGTGGTGCATGATCTCGTTGGAGATCCGCCCGGCCTCGATCTTGCCCGGCCAGCGCACCATGGCCGGCACACGGAAGGCGCCTTCCCAGTTGGTGTTCTTTTCGCCCCGGAACGGCGACCATGCGGCATCCGGCCAGGTGTTCATGTGCGGCCCGTTGTCGGTGGAATAGAACACCAGCGTCTCGTCGGCGATCCCCAGCTTGTCGAGCAGGTCGAGGAACTGGCCGACATGCATGTCATGCTCGATCATACCTGCGGCGTACTCGTCGACGTGTTTGCCGGCGGCTTCATCGGCCATGGCTCGTCGCTCGTCGGTGACGTGGACCCGGAAGTGCATGCGCGTGCCGTTCCACCAGACGAACCATGGGGTGCCGTCCTTTTCCTTGGCCCGGATGAATTCAATCGCAGCGGCCAAGGTTTCGTCGTCGACGGTTTCCATGCGCTTTTTGGTGAGTGCCCCGGTGTCTTCGATCTTCTGACCGGTTACAGCGCCGTTTTCGTCGTAGACGGCGGAGGACTTGAGCACCCCGCGCGGGCCGAAGACCTCTTTGAAGGAACGACCGTCCGCCATGACCAGGTCGGCGGGATAGTCCTCGTTCTCCGGCTCTTCCTCGGCGTTGAGGTGATAGAGATTGCCGAAGAACTCGTCGAAGCCATGGTTCGTCGGCAAATGCTCGTCGAGGTCGCCGAGGTGGTTCTTGCCGAACTGCCCGGTTGCATAGCCCTGTTCCTTGAGAAGCGCAGCGATGGTGGCGTCCTGTTCCTTCATGCCCTGCGGTGCCCCCGGCAGACCGACCTTGGAAAGCCCGGTGCGGAAGGCCGTTTGCCCGGTGATGAAGGTGGAGCGGCCGGCGGTGCATGACTGCTCGGCGTAATAGTCGGTGAAGATGATGCCATCATTGGCGATTTTGTCGATGTTGGGCGTCTGGTAGCCCACCAGCCCCTTCGTGTAGGCCGAAATGTTGGAAATCCCTACATCGTCGCCCCAAATGACAAGTATGTTGGGTTTGTCCTTTGCTGCGAATGCTGCCGTAACTGTGAGGCACAGGGCCAGCAGGGTCACCATAGCCACGGTGAAGGTTATTGATGTGAAACTTCTCATAGTCATTCTCCCTTTTTCCTGTTTAGGTTCAGTTTCGTAAACAGTTAATGTGAAGCATCGGGTCTAATACCCCGTCGCTTGATACGTTGAAACAATCCGACCATTCGGTGATACCCCGCTGCTTACGGCGGGGTATTTTTTGATGTCGGAGCTTGATCCCGGCGGCGGTATATGTGGGCACCTGTGGCACTGTTTTGAACCATCAACGCCTGCAGGGGGTAACGTTGTGCAACTGGTTATCAATTATTTTTTGCTTTCATTAGATTGTTCAAAACTTCCTCGACGTTGAACTTGGCCGGTTTTTGACGTGGCGGAAATTTGGCGAAAGTGGCCAGCTGTTCGGCCACGTGGGTCTGGGCCGGAACCAGCAGGAACAAATGATCGATCCACCAGTTGTTGTAGCCATTGGCGTCGGTGCCGAGCAGCAGCCTGGACCGTATAGTGCGAAGAGGAGGGAGCAAGCTTTTATTTAGCCCCTCCGACGGCTACTTCGACGCGCCGGTTGAGCTGCTGGCCTTCTTCCGTGGCGTTGTCAGCCGCCGGATTGAGTTCGCCATACCACTGGGTCACAATCCGATCCATATCGATGCTGAACTTGTTCACAAGGTAGTCTTTTACTCTGGAAGCACGTGCTGCTTCGCCGCGAGCGGGTCTGGGTGCTGTCCGACGATATCTACGAGCACCTGGTCTATGACGGCTTCAAATTTTCTACGCCGGCGCAAGTCGAGCCCAAACTGAAAGACCGGGCGCTGACGCTGAACGGCGTGTCGAAGGCCTATTCGATGACCGGTTGGCGTATCGGCTATGCCGGCGGACCGGCACCGCTCATCAAGGCGATCGGCAAGCTGCAATCGCAGTCGACGTCGAACCCGTGCTCGATCAGCCAGTGGGCGGCGGTCGAAGCGCTGCGCGGTCCGCAAGACTTCTTGGGGGACTGGGTGGCGTCGTTCAAGGAGCGGCGCGACCTCGTCGTTTCGATGCTGAACCAGGCGAATGGCTTGAGTTGTGCCACGCCGGAAGGCGCATTCTACGTCTACCCGTCCTGCGAAGGATGCATTGGCAAGAAGACGCCGAAGGGCGACGTCGTCGCTGACGACGAGGCCTTCGCGACCCTGTTGCTGCAGGAAGAGGGCGTGGCCGTGGTCCACGGCGCTGCGTTCGGGTTGTCGCCATTCTTCCGGGTGTCCTATGCAACTGGCATCGAGGCTTTGGAAGAGG
>JAQYWF010000087.1 GCA_030145105.1 Desulfosarcina sp. | reverse complement strand
CATATTAGGACAGGAGTCCTATTCCTATGAAATCGCCCAGGACTTCGACTATGCCATGGCCGACAAAGCCGTGGTGGTGCCCATCGGGAATGCGGGAAACATCACCGCCGTGATGAATGGATTTCTCAAGTTCCATGAGATTGGTATCATCGACGCCCTGCCTAAAATCGTGGGCGTCCAGTCCGTTCACGCCAACCCCGTGTTCCAGTACTACAGCGAACCGGAAGCCAATAAACGCCAATTCGTGCCAATGACCGTCAAACCAAGCGTGGCCCAGGCCGCCATGATCGGCAATCCGGTCTCCATGCCCCGGGTGATCCATCTGGTAGATCGCTACAACCAGGTTGCCGGTTGTCCCCGGGTCTTTTTTGTGGAGGTGGCCGAACAGGACATTATGGACTGGCAACTCACGGCCAACCGCAACGGCCACATCGCTTGCACCCACGGTGGTGAGTCGCTGGCCGGACTGGCAGTGGCCCTTAAAAAAGGTCTTCTGGCTTCCAGCGAAATAGCCATCGTGGATTCCACGGCCCACGCCCTTAAATTTTCCGGTTTCCAGGACATGTACTTTCAGAATCGTTTTCCTGATGGATTTACCATTACTCCGGACCCTGCACTGGTCAACTTGCCACGCTATGTCCATCCGAAACACCTGAAGCGGGTGCCGGCACCGGGCAAACCGCTGGACCCTGAGGCGCTGGCTACCTTCGTTAGAGCCATCTCCCAGCAGATCGCAGCTGACCTCGGGTTAAAGAAAAGGACTTAACCGGGTGCAGCCAGGGGCTCGGTCCTCCGAGCCGGAACCCTAACGACAAAGACAGGCAAACGGCCATGGCCATGAAACATACAAACATTTTTCACCACCCCGCTGTTCGTCGAATGCTTAAGCCGGTAATGGTGTATATCCTGCTATTGCTGACCGTAGATACCTATGGCGCCATGCTCTATAAAGACTACGTGGTTCGCTACGATCGTGGCTGGGATATCCTCTGCGATCCCTACCAGGTTAAACAGGGGGATTGGGTGCTTAAAATCTTCCGCCAGAAAGGGGAACTCGCTCACAACGATTTCAGAGAATTTCTGGGTATTTTCGAGCGCCTCAACCCTCATGTGAAAGACATCGACAGGATCCGTACCGGACAGGTGGTGGACATCCCGCTGAAAAAGCTGCCCCAAGGCACCTTGCCGGGTCAATCCTCCGGTGTGGTCACCATCCCCGTCGTCATGATTAGCAGCCCCAAAGAAATGATAGAAAAGCATACGCAAACCTACACCATCCAGAAGGGTGACACCGTTTCCACGCTGATCGCCAACCGGTTCGGTGGACGATACGGAAACACCACCTACAGCCAGGGACTGAAGCTGTTCAAGGCCGCCAACCCACATATCAAGGACCTCAATCGGATTTACGCCGGGCAGAAGATTTACCTGCCCGATCCGTCCATCAGGGAACAGAGCTGGTACAGCGCCCTGTTCGATGAAGCCGGCAATCTGGTCGAACAGATGACCGATGCCGAGAAAACCGAATCCAAAGAACCCCAACCTCAACCCCCCATTACGGCCGCTCCGGAGAGGGCAACACTTCCTTCGGAGGCGGCCAGCAACGAGCCGGCCGTCGAAGCTGCTTCGGCGATCGGGGGTCGTCTGCTGGACAAGGGGACCTATTTTTTTCCCATGAAGCAGGGCAAGGATTTCGAGCTGGATCTTTCCCGCTACCCCATAATCGACCTTCAGAACGGGTCTAAAGTGATTCTGACAACCCAGGACCGGGTGATGAATGTGGATCTGCCGCTGGTTCAGTCCTACTGGGAGAATGTCAAGGCGGTGAAGGTACCCGACAACGCCTCGTCCCAGGAGATTCTGGAAGCCGTCATTTCGGCCTTTTCAGGAGAAGCATCCTCCGACCACCTGGCCTTTGACGATGGGGCGGCAAGCATCCGCGTCAGCGCCAAATGGATCCGCACCGAACTGTCGGCCGATGGACGCATACCCCGCCATTCCTGCATCACTCCCATTATGTCCGCATCCGAGCGAACCCACGACACGATTGTCCGCTACCTGGATCAAAACGACATTCTCATCAAGGAGATTTTGGCCGGAGTGCCCGAGGCAACACGGCGGCCGGTTCACACGGATGCAACGGCAAATGTTGACAGCATCGACGGCAGCAGCCAGAAGGCGCTCATCGAGTCGTTTGCCGCCTTAATGGAATTTCACTACTCACCCAACACCAGCATCAGCTTCCCCTATGCCGGCATCCAGGTTCAGGCCCTATCCAATCTGCTCTCTTTCGGGAACGGGAGAGAAATTCTCATCGATTTCGGAGACCTTTACGGTGATGCGGTGAATGCCATCAGGGGCACGGGGCTTGAGATCCTGCAAATCAATGTTGACGCCGGACCGGTGGAAATCATTCAACGCCTGATGGAAACCGCTGGTATGGCCTATACTGCATCCCCCATTTTTTATGGAGCGAACCGGCCAGCTGAGTTCAACACCGCCATTTCTGTTAACGGCATACTTATACCGACTGGCACCGGAGAGAATCGACTGATTACCGTGAAACAGATACCGGAATTAATTAAAACTTTTTTCCAGACCCAGGGCATCCAGCTGGTTCTGGTTAAAGAGACTGACCGGCAATAGTCATATCGAATGATCGTCTGAAAAGATGAATCAAACCGGACATGCTCATAACAAGGAGAAGGTTCATGGCACGTTGGCGACCGGAGGTATTACTTTCTTTACTTTTTACCGCGCTTCTGTTTTCAGCATGCGTCACCACAGGCGTATCCCCCCAGGATAAAAAAAAAGCGGCCGCCGCCATAAACCTGGGAGAAGCCTACATGGGCGGTGGAAATTACACGGCAGCCCTGGGAGAACTGCTCAAAGCGGAAAAACTGAATCCAGATGACCCCATCCTGCATAACGATCTGGGTCTGGTATATATGGCCAAAGAGAAGTTCGATCTGGCCGTGGTGCATTTTGAAAAAGCGGTGCAGCTGAAACCCGACTACTCCTTGGCTAAAAATAACCTGGGCAGTGCCTACCTGGTTCGGAAAGAATGGGACAAGGCCATCGTTGTGCTGGAGGAGGTGACTGGAGACATGCTCTACGCCACGCCTCACTTTACGTTGGCCAATCTGGGATGGGCATACTACAACAAGAAGAATTACAACAAGGCTCGTCAATTTTTAAAAGAGGCGCTGGAGCTGCAGCCGGATTTTTTTGTCGCCCAGTTGAACCTGGGCAGAACCTACCTGGCCACAGGACAACTGCACGCCGCGCTGTCCATGTTCGAATCGGCTGCACGACTCAATCCCAAAGATCCTAGACTGCTATTGGAACTAGGAAGGACATATCGCCTGTTGGGAGACTACAACAATGCCAGAATGGCCTTGAAAGGGGCCATTGAATATACGGAAGATTCGGACTTGGCCGTCGAGGCCTCCGAGGAACTGAGCAAAATTTACCAGTAAACCTGCACGTCACCCGCTCAGGGTTGGAGGATCCACCGAGGGAAACGTTATGACCGAGAAAGACCGCCCGACCGAACAGTTGCCGTCCGACCCGTTGAAGCATAAAATCGCGGAACTGACCCGCGAGCATGCCGAGTTAAAAACGATCAACCAGTCACTCGTCATCGAACGCGACGCGCTCAAAAAAAAACTGACAGATTGCTCCCGTTTCATGCAAGCATCGACCACCGGCTTGATTTCGCTGGACAAGTCCGGTCTCATCGACAGCGTCAGTTCACGCGCCGTCGACATGCTCGGCGCAGATAAAACCTACTTGTTGAAAAAACCTATCAGCCTGTTCATCGCCCCCGAAGATCAGGCTGTTTTTTTCATCAACCGCAGTCGGATTTTCGCCGGGACGCTCAAGGAACCCTTTGAACTCAAACTCAAGACAAAAAACGGCACCATATGGTCAGCTAAGGTAAATGCGCAACCGGTGGAGACGCCGAACCAGCATCTGCCCGGCATGCTGTTGGCCGTGGAAGACATCACTCCTTATCGACAAGCCCTGGAAAACCTGCAGCTCAAAGAGTACTTTGTCAACCTCTTGTTTTCGATCATCGATGACCTTTCCGTCTGGTCCCCAACCGATATCGACCAAATTATTGTCTACTCATTAGAAAAAGTAGGATTGGTCTCGGGGGCGGACCGGGTCTATGTCTGCCTGTTTCACGATCGGAAAAGCCGGCTTTCCATCACTCACGAATGGCTCGGCGACGGAATCGGAACCCCGGCACCAACCCTGCAGAACGCCAGCATGGAAGCATTTTCCAGGGTGCTTAGTCAGTTGAAAAAAAACAGCACCATCTCCGTTGCGGATATCGACACCCTGACAGCTGTGGATTCGGCCGCCCATGAGGGGTTTCATGCCCCGGGCGTCAAATCGTTCCTGTTCACCCCCTTGTTTTACGGCCGCTTCCTGCTGGGCATCATCGGCTGTGACGCCGTCAAGCAAACCGTCGACTGGTCCAGCGAAACGCAGAACCTGGTCAAATGCGTCGGCAGCACCATCGTCAATGCGCTGATCCGACGGCAGGCCCAGAAGGCGCCGGCCAAGATTCGCGAAACGATCCTCCAATTCGTCGCACCCGGACCGCAATCCATCAGCGACGACCTTATCGACTACGACGGACCCATCGAGATCATTGACGATGAGATTAGGACAGAGGAAGCGGCGCAATGGCATTTCGAGGAGGGGGAACCCGATAACCCGGAACAGTTGAGCACGGCACTGCTCAAGGACGGGAAAACAGCCAATATCGCCTGCAAACACTGCAACCGCCAGAAGCTGCTGGACATTTCAGAAATTCGGACCATCGGCACCCGGCTTAAAGCCACCTGCGCCTGCGGCAAAGAAATGTACATCAAGGTCGAACTGCGCCGGGAGCATCGCAAAAGCGTCAACTTTGACGGCGTGTTCATCCGCGGCCGGGGTGAACGACTTTCCTTGAAATCGGACGACTGGGGAAGAATTCTGATCGACAACATCTCCCGCCATGGGATCGGCTTCAAGGTCGTCGGCAAACAGGACGTACGCGTCAACGACCGGTTCCGGGTCAAGTTCACCCTCGACAATACGGCCAGTTCGGTGATTCAGAAGGAAGTGGTGGTGCGTTCGGTGGGCGAAGAGACGATCGGCTGCCAATTCGTGGGCACAGACGCCTGTGATGTGACCATCGGCTTTTACATGATGACCTGACCGGCAGCGAAGGGAAATAAGCCGGTTGGCCTAAGTGGATGACTGTTTGCGCTTCCGCGCAATCGGTTGCTATGCCAAAGTGGACTGGGTTATAATTATTTTACTGTCTTCCTGGCGCTGGAGGAGAATGAATTAAAAAACCTGCCAGCCTGATGGATCGAACCAATGTGCTATTTTCTCACAAAAAAATTTCTTCTCGATAGGAGAAGTCGACATGTCGAAGTTATTGAGGCCGGTTCTTCTGGCGATGCTTCTGCCTCTGGTTTGGGTTCTGTCGGTCCATGCAGATGATGTATTCTGCCACTATTGTGGAATGAAAAAGGCGCAGTTCGGGCATTCCTGGACGATCATCACCCATTCAGACGGGAAAGCGGAGGCGATGTGCTCGATCCATTGCGCGGCCATCGACATGGCGCTTCATACCGACAAACCAGTCTCCCGAATTACCGTGGGAGACTACGGCACACACAAACAAATCTCGGCTGAATCAGCCTTCTGGGTAATCGGAGGCGACAAAACAGGAGTAATGACCGCCAGGGCCAAATGGGCATTTGAAACCAAAGCCGATGCCGACCGGTTCATCGAGGCCCATGGCGGAGAACACGCCAACTTCGAAGCAGTCATAAAAGCAGCCTTTGAAGACATGTATCGGGACACCCTCATGATCCAGAAAAAGCGACAAATGCTGAAGTTCCGAAAAGATGCCACCGAAGATTGAGGACAACTCACCGGTTTGCAAGGAGATCCCGACCACTCGAATCTATTATTCGGTAGGCGGGATCGGCCTGCTGATTCTCGTCGTCGTATCCTACGGATTTTACATCGGCGACCGTATGACATCCTTGGACGCGCCGATGGTGAACGCTGTTAGCGAAATCAAGCTGGAGGCGGCGATCACCGGCCTGATGATCGAGGAGATATTGGCCAACGGCATCGTCGGGGGGTTGGAGGATAACTGGGAACCACTGGACACGGCGGTGAGCCACCTTCGACAACTGGCGGAAACGCAGGCGGATTGGAAAACGGCGTTCCTTCCTTTTCAAAGACCCGGTCTTCAGGACGATATCGATGAATTAGAAAAAAAGCGATGGGAATGGGAGGCAGGTGCAAACCGTCGCGTTCGGGAAGAGACGCTTTATTTTATGTGGGACGAAGCCGAACTTCATTACCAGGCGGTCTTTTTCGAGTTCATGGAGGTCGCCAAACGACTGGAGGATCGGGTTCGGGAGATCCTGACCGAAAATCTAAAGCGGTTTCGATATGCACAGGGGGTACTCATTTTATCCTGCCTCGGACTGACCATTCTGGCCGGCACGGTTCTGTTCCGATTCGAACGGCAACAGACCCGACACTTGAAGGAACTTCTTCTGACCGAGGAGCGGCTGACCATCGAGGTCGAGGATCGAAAGCGAACGGCCCTGGTATTGTCTGAGCAGACCCAAGCACTGGAACGAAGCAACCGAGACCTTCAGCAATTCGCCTATGTCGCCTCCCATGATCTTCAGGAACCCCTGCGGATGGTGTCGAGTTACGTTAAACTGCTGGAACGGCGATACAAGGGACGGCTCGACGCCGATGCCGACGACTTTATCGCTTTCGCGGTGGATGGCGCCGCTCGAATGCAGCGAATGATCCAAGACCTGCTGTCCTACTCCCGGGTGGGGACCTTGGGGAGTCCGCCGTCACGGACTGACGCGCTGGAGGTCTTCCGTCAGGTTGTCGCCAACCTTCGGGTAGCCATGGAAGAGAGCGGTGCCCGAATCACCCATGACCCTTTGCCAGTGGTGGAGGCCGATCCGAGCCAGTTGTCTCAGCTGTTTCAGAATCTGATCGCCAACGCCATCAAATTCCGTCGGGAGCTTCCACCGGTGATCCATATTTCCGCCGTGCGGGAGGATCGTTTCTGGGTCTTTTCCGTCCAAGATAACGGCATCGGATTCGATACAACCTTCGGCGATCGAATCTTCACCATCTTTCAACGACTCCATACGCGAAAGGACTATCCGGGAACCGGCATGGGGCTGGCGATCTGCAAAAAAATCGTTGAACGGCACGGCGGGTCCATGCGGGTAGAATCCGAACCCGGCCTCGGTTCGACATTTTACTTCAGCTTGCCGGCGAGTATATAAATTTTGATAGCCATGTAGAATGGAACGGAAAGTAATGGACATTTTGCTGATCGAAGACAACCCCGGTGACACCCGGCTTTTGGAAGAGGCATTTGGGGAATGCGGATTGGATCACCGGCTGGCGGTGGTGACAGATGGCGTCGAGGCGATGCGGTACCTTCGGCGCGAAAAACCCTACACGAGGGGATTTCGGCCCGACTTGATCCTGCTCGACCTCAACTTGCCGAGGAAAGACGGTCGCGAAGTGCTGATGGAGATCAAAACGGATGCGGCCCTAAGGCGGATTCCGGTGGTGATCCTGAGCACCTCCGCGGCCGAAGCGGATATCCTGGCCGCCTACGACCGCCACGCCAATTGCTACATCAGCAAACCCCTGGACCTGGACGCCTTTTTCGCGGTGGCTGAATCGATTCGTCGCTTCTGGGTCGACACCGTCAAACTGCCGGCAAAGGACGCCTCATGAGTCATAACATTCGCACCCTTTTGATCGAAGACAATCCCGGCGATGTCCGGTTGATTCAAGAGATGCTTTTCGAAGCGGACCCGACTGCATGCGAAGTAGCGATTTTTGATCGGCTGGCGGAGGGACGGGCGGCGCTGGAAAAAGGCGTCTATGATGTGGTTCTGCTGGATCTGACCCTGCCTGACAGCGTGGGTTTGGACACCCTCTCCTGCCTCTGTCCTGAAGCTACAAACGTGGCGGTGATTGTTCTGACCGGTCTGGACGACGAAGCGATCGCCGTGGAGGCACTCCGAAAAGGCGCGCAGGATTATCTGGTCAAGAACCGAATGACACCGGAGGTCCTCTTGCACGCTATTCGCTACGCCATTGAGCGGAATCGGGTGGAACAGGCCTTGCTGGACCGGGAGCGAGAGTTGGAAAACCAGGCCCGGGATCTGGAGGAGGTCAACGCGGCCCTCAAGGTGCTGTTGAAACAGCGGGAGGCAGACAAGACCGAACTCGAGGAACGACTGGTTTTCAATTTTCGGGAACTGGTGAAACCCTTGCTGGAGAAGCTCAAAACCAGCGGGCTCGACCAGCGTCAAAAGGGGTTTCTGGAGATCGTAGAAACTCAGTTGAACGACATCCTGTCGCCTTTCCTGCGCGGGGTTTCTCAGGGGTACCTTAAGCTCACCCCCACAGAAATCCAGGTGGCCAATTTAGTCAAACATGGCAAAAGCACCAAAGAGATAGCCAGCCTCATGAACCTGTCGGCCCGCACCGTGGAGGTCAACCGCAACAATATTCGCAAGAAAATCGGGATCACCAACCAAAAGGTGAACCTCAGGACCTACCTTCTCTCCATCCAATAGTATCTAGATTTAATAAGTATTTCATACGTAATATTCTAGTCTTTACTTTTTCCCTCCTTCCGTCACAATTAGAATCAAGGATATTTCAGCCGGTCCTCTCACAGACTTGGAATGATCGTTCACCCGCGCCCTCGGATCGCCATGAGAAATTTTTCAAGCCTTTTTATCAGTCTTTCACTTGTGATCATTCTCACTCTCGCAAACCCGGTGATGGCGGAAGAGCCGCTGCCCGCCCACGAACTGGATGAGGTCAGCATCACCGCGACGCGGATCGAACGGAAGACCGCCGAGGTCCAGGCGAGCGTGGTGGTGATCGGTGAAGAGGCCATCCAAGAAACCCGCATGTTCAACATCAAAGAGGTCCTTCGGGGAACCCCGGGTGTTCTTATCGATACCCGCAACCAGGGATACGACTCCCGCATTATCATTCGAGGGGCCGGTCTCAAGGCCCGTTATGGGGTGCGGGACATCATGGTCCTTCTCGACGGCGTTCCCATCACAGACCCAGACGGCATGACCCGGTTGGATTTCATCGACACTTCGTTGATCGAACAGGTCGAGGTGGTCAAGGGACCCAATTCGACCCTGTGGGGCGCCAATGCGGCCGGAGGGGTCATCAACATGACCACCAAAAGCCCTTTTGAGCGGGAAGGCGGCGTAGCCAAGGTAGGGATCGGGGATTACGCCACCCGTAACTATCACCTGTCCTATTCCGACGACATTGCCGAGACCGTCTACTATACCTTGAGCGGCAGCCGGCGTGAATCGGATAATTCCTGGCGACGCTGGAACGAATTCGAAACCAATCAGGCCTCCCTTCAGGGTGCGATGATGTTCGATGACGAATCGACCCTGGAGACCTATTTCGGTTACACCAGTGCCGACCTTCAGTTGCCGGGAAAACTGAACGAGGGCCAGTTCAAGGAGTATGAGAATACCGGCCAGGCCCTGGAGACCGATGGCCCCTGGCAGTACTCCGGGCGGTATTCAGATATTTTTTTCGTCAACGCCAAGTACACCAAGGATTTGGGGCCGTGGGAATTCAAACCCGTGCTCTACCTCAACAAATGGTCCCATGAGCATCCCATCACCGGTCGAATCAACGAGGCGGACACCAACACCTTCGGGGCCGACCTTCAGGTCAACCGGGATCACCGCCTCGCCGGTATGAAGGGCATACTCACCTTCGGGGCCACCGGCCGTTGGGACGATCAGGAGACCGATTATTTCCGCTACGCCGAGTTTTCGACGACGCCGAGGGGCAGGATCATCGAGGTCCTCTCCGATCGCAAAGGTGAATTGATCGAGACCCAAGACCGCCGGGTCAATCTCTATGGGTTTTACGCCCAAGAATCAGTCCGACCGACCGACCGATGGATCGTGGACATGGGACTGCGGTATGACACGATCCAGATGGATATCACCGGCACACGAACCGAAGAGTACAGTTACAGCTTGGGGCGGTATATTCCGGCGGAAGATCCCGATGACGTTCGAAAAAACTTCAACGGTTTCAGTCCCAGGCTCGGAGCCACTTTCAAGTTCACCGACTGGTTAAATCTGTACGTCAATTTCTCTCAGGGCATCCAAACCCCTACCGAGGGAGAAATCAGCGAAAACCCGGATCTGAACCTGGTGACCGTTCAAAATTACGAACTGGGGCTTAAAGCCCGAAGCCAATCTTGGGCGATCGATTCCGCCGTCTACTACTCCCCCGTGGAGGATGAGGTGGTCCAGGTGATCGGGCCGGGAGGAAACAGCCAATATGTCAATTCCGGGGAAACCCTGAAGCGGGGGTTCGAGTTTTCCGGCACCTGGTATCCCCCCTGGGAAGCTTTGAACGGATTGGAATTCGGCGCCGGCTATTCCTACACCGATTACACGTTCAGGGATTTTACCGAACCGGTTCGCATGGGCTTCGAGGTCGTCAATATGGACCGAAGCGGCAACACCCTGCCGTTCATTCCAACCCATCAGTATTCCTTGTATGGGCGCTACCGCCACGCTTCTGGGATAAAATTCAAGCTGGAAACCTTTTCGTGGGGTTCCTATTACATGGACAACGCCAATACTGAAAAGTACGAGGGATATGACTTTGCCACCAATGCCTTGGTCGGGTACGAAAGGGGACCCTTTGAGATATCGCTCAATGTGGACAACCTGTTCGACCAATATTACGCCGTGGAGGTCGAAAAAGACACCCAAGGCGTAAAACGCTTCAGCCCGGCAGCTCCGCGAACCTTTATCGTTAGGCTGGCCTATAATTTCTAAGGGAGGAAAATCGTGCGCATCCGGTCAATAATCACTCTTGTTCTGGCGGTTCTTCTCTCCCTGGTCGCGGCGGTACATCGCTGGGGGGATTCGAGCCACGCCATCGGCCTCATGTCCCTCAATGGGGGCAAGGCCCGCCATCCCTCTTTTCTGGAGAGCGGGTGGGATCGGTATGCTCAGATCACCACGGCAAGGGTGTTGCCGCCCTACCGGGGGGATGTTCGGGTCGTTCTGGAGGGCGATCCACCCCTGGATTACGACATACGGTTTTCCAAACCGGTGGTCGACCTGGGACTGCGGCGGCTGCCTGATTTTCGGGACGACATCCTTTACGGCATTCAACCCGGTGATCGTCTCGCCTTGTGGGTGCTCATGCGTTCCTTTCCGACGGACCCGGTTTGCGGCATGTCCGTCCGGGAAGGAGATCTCTCTCACCCCTATCAGGGGAAGATCTTTTTTTTCTGCGGAGACGGGTGTCTGGCGTCCTTTCGTGCCGAACCGGGACGATACAAGGACAAGGACAGCCCTCGTGGAAAATACAATCTGGCTTTTTACGACACCCGCAGCGGTAAATCGGTGCTGAAAGTGCCCCTCATCTTCAAGGGAAAGGAGGATTCCCATGCATCGGGCGGACATCACTAAACCGGCCTTTCCGGGCAGTCGCCGCTACTGGATCATGGCGCTGGCAATGGTTCTGTTTCTTCCCCCGCTGTCGTTCCTGTTTCAGTTCACCGGGGACAGTAATTTCTGCGGCACCTGGTGCCCCCGCATGTTTTTCGTCTGGCGCAAAGGCGCCACCATGGACGCCTATTTCATGGGGTATATGAGAAGCTACATGGGGGCAATCCTGGTTTTCGGGATCCTGCTGACCACATTTTTCTTCGGCCGCTATTGGTGCAGCCATCTTTGTCCTATCGGGGGAACCATGGAGATGGGAAGCCGGTTGGTGCCCCGGTTCTTGAAAATCAACTATGCTAAAATTCCTGCTCCCGCCTTTCGATATGGGTATCTGTCGGTCTACTTCGGGGCTGCGGCCCTGGGGCTGGGCAGTCTTTGCTGTTCGTACTGCAACTTCGCCACCATCCCCCGCATATTCGGGGCGCCTTTCTCTGGGGCGGACCTGGCCTATTTTTTACGGACCGCCGGATTAATCAACTTGGGGCTCGTACTGCTGCTCGGAATCTTCGCCAAAGGCGGCCGGGCTTATTGCAATCTGCTCTGTCCAATTGGGGCCATGGATGGGCTTGCAAACCGGGCCGGGGCCCGATGGGGGCGGCGCGTATCGGTCCATCCCGCCAAGTGTAACGGGTGTGGTGACTGCGTGGACGGTTGCCCCGCGTGGGCCATCGACTTGACAGACAAAACCGCCCGAATCGATGCCCTCTCATGCATGCCCTGCGGGTACTGCGAAACCGCATGCGCCAGGGGGGCCATCGGCTACGGGAAGTCCCTTCTTCCGATTTCTGCGCCGAGGGGAAAGGCAGTATATGAAAAAGGTTAAACAGCAAATCCTGTATGCTTTTATCGGGGCCTCCGGCGGCCTGGCCGGCATGATTCCACTTTCCCGCTGCGGCGGTAACTGCACCGCCTGCTTCGGGTGTGCCGGCGTCGGTCTGGGCATCGTCTTGATCCTACTCGGTCAAAAGTTCAAGGGGGTAAAGGAGGGGTCTGATGGAATGGGTTAAAGAACTGATCGACTATGGGGTGATCGGATTTTTGCTCCTGATGAGCGTCGTCGCGCTGTCGGTGGCAGCGGAGCGGTTGATTGTCTATCGCCGCATTCGCGTCGATCATTTTTCCAATAAAAAATCCCTGGAACTGCGACTGTCGGGAAAACTCCACATCATCGCCACCATCGGCAGCAATGCGCCCTACATCGGCCTTTTAGGGACCGTCCTGGGGATCATGATGACTTTCTATTCCATGGGACTGGAAGGTTTCATGGACACCGGGAAAATCATGGTGGGGCTGGCCCTCGCCCTGAAAGCCACGGCGGTGGGGCTGGTGGTGGCCATTCCGTCGATTGTCGCCTACAACCTGCTCCTGAGACGGGTCAAAGTGCTCCTGATGCAATGGGAGATCGAAAATGGATGAGAAGGAATTCGATTACCTCAACGTCATCCCCCTGGTGGACATTATGCTGGTGCTATTGACCATCGTTCTCACCACCTCCACCTTTATCGCCTCGGGGGTCATCCCTGTCGATCTTCCCAAAGCCGGAAACCCGTCCGCAGGGTCGATGAAATCCCAGGTCATCGACATCGACCGGGAAGGCCAAGTGTTTCTTAACGCGGCGGCCGTATCTCTGCCCGACCTCGGGGACGCTATTCGGGGAGTCGACCGATCCACGGCAGTGCTGATTCGGGCCGACCGGACCATCGCGCTTCAATCCTTCGTGGATGTGCTGGATCTGGTCAAGACCCTCGGATTTACCAAGGTTCACCTGCAAACGGAAAGCAGCGTATGAGGCCCCAGCTCCTTGGCATCTATATCTCCTTGATGGTCCACGGAATGGCCGTGATTCTCCTTTTCGTGGTCAGCCGGGGGATGACACCGACGGTCCACACCGTGGCACTCGATTTCAGCCTCGATGCCGGCGGCCGAATGGGAATGGGTGGTTCGGAAAAGCGCGGCGGGCCCGGGGGCGATAAAGCGCTGCCCCAGGCTGAAGCGCCGATGAACCCGGAAAACACCCGCTTGTCCGGTATTTCCGAACCACCACCTTTGGTTTCCGAGGAACGACCGCTCTTTTTAGCAGAGGTGACCCCCGCGGCTGAAGCGCTCCCCAAAGCATATGAAGCGCCCGTCCCTACTGCGGAAGAACCACCACCGGTTTTAGCAGAGCCGCCTCCCGTGCCGGAAGAAACGCCGCCCGTTGCCAAAAAACCGCCCCAGGCCCGCCGGGTTTTTCGGGACAATACACCGAAAACCGTTCATAAAACAGTTTCGCCAAAAGTTGTCCGGCCGAAGCCCGTGCCTCGGAAGAAGACGGTTGAAGCGATACTTGACGAGAAGGTCAAACCCGATCCACCGGTCCAAGCAGCCAAAATGACGTCCCCCCCCACGTTGGTGGATTCCCGACACAAAAAGAGACCGACACCGCCTTCGCCCGAACCGAAGCCGGCAGCAAGTTCCGATTCTCTAAATACATTCCCGGCTGCAGGACCGATTCCCACCGCGGATCGATCCGCTGAATCCAGGAGGAACAGCGCGAGGGGCCTGTCCGAAGCGTCTTCCGAACCTAATGGTTCCGGGTCACGGGAAGGTCCGGCAGACAGGGGTGCGGGAAATGGGGAATCCCTGAGGGGCGATGGGGGAAGCGCTTATCTCAAAGCCCATTTCAGCTTCATCCAGGGACATCTGAGGGAGCACCTGTGTTATCCAAACCTTGCGCGAAAGCGCGGATGGTCCGGGAAAGTTCTGGTTTCTTTCACCATTCATCCGGATGGCCGCGCGGACAACATCGCAATCCAGAAAAGCTGCGGCATTTCGCTCCTGGATAAAAGCGCTATGAAAACCGTTCACAACGCCTGTCCTTTCCCGTTCCCTCCCATGGCGGCCAGAATAGTGATCCCCATCGTTTATCAGTTGAACTAGCGGCACCCACATCCACGACAATGGTTGACAGAAAATGGTTTTCATTACTAATGAGAAAAAGATAAAATAAATTATAGTAAGGTCGAGGGTAGTTGGGATCGCCCAATGGAAAACCAGGCCAAAGGAGAAAATGATGCATATCAAAGGTGCCATCGTACTGCTGCTTATAATCCTTATCGGCTGTGGCGGCGGAGATGGTGACAGCAGCAGCGTCACCCAACCACCCGTTGTTGACCCTCCAACCCAACCACCCGTTGTTGAAACTGCCACCGTGCTGGCCGCGAACGATCTGGGAATGCATTGCATGGACCGGGAATTTTCTGTTTTCTCGATCCTGCCGCCCTTCAACGTCGTCAACGCCCAGGTCCTTTTACGCGACAGCAACGGTCGCCCGTACGTCGCCGATGACGCTGAGGTCGATGTGTTTTATCAAGCCACGGCGGATGCATCCGGCTCCATCAACACCTACAGCATCGGCAAAACCGACTTCTGGACCTATGCAAACGCGCTCTTCGGCGTCACCCTCCCGGACGGCCAGGGCCTGACCGGCCTGTATATGCCCGCGGACGATCCCCAGGTCCGGGGCCCGCAGCCCATGGAATACAGCCTTGACAAGGAATGGTTCGCCGCCGAAGGGATCCCCATCACTCCCAGCGACGATACGCTGACCGACAACCCCTACCCGTTGTTGCGAATTTCGGCCGTGGACGCACAAAGTGGTCAAACACTGGGGAATTTGGACGTGGTGGTGCCGGTGGCCACCGAAACCGACTGCCAGAACTGCCACCGAACCGACGCGATGGCCGCCGAAGGTGGCGGCTGGTCAACAAATACGGATCTGGAAATCCAGAGCAAGATCAACATTCTGAGGCTCCATGACGACGAAAACAACACCAGCCTGGAAGCATCTCAGCCGGTGCTATGCGCCCGATGTCACTATTCACCGGCCCTGGATCTGGCAGGGACGGGGCCGGCAGGCGATCAAGTGGGCAAGCCGGTTTTCTCCAATGTGATGCACGAATTCCACGGGGAGCTCCAGGAAAATGGCCTGCCCGTATTTCCACCGGACGATCCGGTCGAAAACACCTGTTACCAGTGTCACCCGGGCAATATTACCCAGTGCCAGCGGGGTGCCATGAAAACGGGCGGCGATATCGCGCGCTGGAAACGGGGACGTCGTTTCACGGGAGCATCGGCACGGGCTTTCGCGCCCCGGCGTTGGAGGAGCGGTTCAACAGTTGGGTCGGAAACCCCAATCTGAGGCCGGAACGGAGCTTCGGATGGGACTGCGGCCTG
>JAQYWF010000116.1 GCA_030145105.1 Desulfosarcina sp. | reverse complement strand
GTGGATATTGGCAAGATTTTCAAAGCGGCACTCGTTCCGGGCCTGCTTCTCATCGGGGTGCTTTGCGTCTACGCCTTTTTCAAACAGGCGGCCGCCGGCCGTCGGCGGAACATTCCCATCGACATCTCCTTTAAACAGGTGAAAGCCGCCTTTTTAGAGGGGATCTGGGACTGGCCGGTGATCGGCATCATACTGGTAGGCGTGTACGGTGGTTTTGTCACGATCGCGGAGGTTTCTGCCGTCGTGCTGATATATGTGGTCGTGGTGGAGTGCTTCGTCTTGAAAGAGATCTCTTTTTTCAACGCGCTGCCGTCGGTTGTCGTTGAAAGTGCCGTTCTGTCTGGCGCCATTATCGTCATCTTGGGGGTCGCGTTGGGGTTTACCGGTTTCCTGGTAGATCAACAGATTCCCAATCGGATTCTTGAATGGTTGACCGCATTGAGCGACAGCAAGCTGCTCTTTCTGGCCGGATTGAACCTGTTCCTGCTGGCGGTGGGCTGCATCATGGATATTTTTTCCGCCATCGTTATCGTTGTGCCCATTATTGTTCCCATTGCCCTGTCATACGGCGTCGACCCCATCCATTTATGCGTCATTTTTCTGGTGAACCTGGAGATCGGCTACTCCACACCACCGGTGGGCATCAACCTTTTCATTTCCAGTCTGAAATTCGAAAAGCCCGTGACCCTGCTCTACCGGTCGTCATTGCCATACTTGTTGATCTTATTGGGGGTGCTCATCGTCATCACCTATTTTCCCTGGCTGAGCCTGTTTCTTGTTTAAGCCGAAGCGGCGCCCATGGACCCGACCTTTTTTTAACCCTTGACGCACATCGGGTTTATCGATACTCATTTTTCCCATCTGCGACTGGAAGGATTCGAACCGTTCTGGCGAAGGTTGTTTTATCCGTTTAGACCACGGGGCGTTGAAGCATGAACATGCACGACGATCTTGAAAAGAGCCGTACCCAGCTGAAAAAAGAGGCCACAGCCCTTCAGAAAATGGGGGAGAAACTGGTGTTGCTCTCCGACGACCAACTCGACCGGATGGAATTGCCCACGCGTTTGTTGGAAGCCATCCAGAGCGTGCGCGCGATAAAATCCCGTGGGGCCCGGCGGCGTCAAATGCAGTATATTGGCTCGCTGATGCGCGGCGTGGATGCCGAACCGATCGAACAGGCACTCTTAGCGATCGAACAGGGCGCCTACGGGCAGGCCAAAACCTTCCATCGGATCGAAGCCTGGCGGGACCAGTTGGTTGACGGGGACGATGACCGCTTCCAAGAAATTCTGGATACCTTTCCGGATGCGGATCGCCGTCGCCTGGGACAACTGGTGCGCAGTGCCCGCAAGGAAAAGGAAAAAAACGCACCGCCGAAATCCGCCCGCAACCTGTTCCGTTATCTCAACGCACTGGCTGCCGGGAAGTGATTTTCGAACGGTGCTAAAATGCGCCTAGCTGACAGCTTGAAATTTTAACTTTCATGGCTTCGCAGGCCGATGATACTTCCAGCCTCGTCAGGCCCATATGTTTGGCCAACTCCCAGGCTGCCTGGCAGGTGATGCAGTTGTCATCCATGGCCTTACGGATAGCGGTCTTGAGGGTTTTCGTTACCAAGGCTGCCGGTTTTACCGCTTTCTTCTTTTTCAGATCATAACCGAACAGCCCTAACTGGCATCTGCGGATTCGTTTTTCCAGCAGATCGATGTTCATGCCCACCACCTTTGGGGAACAGACCTGTTTTTTGGCAATGGCATGAGCTGCCACGCAGGTGATGCGCCCCTCTTTTTCCTTGCCGGCGATGGCGGCGGCAATGGCCTTGTCGATTTTACCGCCGGGATGTTTGGCTGCATAGTGTCCGGCATCTTCGTGTGCCATGGAAAACCCCTTTTCGGATTGATGGTGATCGATCGATGGTGATGGTCCAACTCAGTCATGTGCTCAGTTCGTGTGATTGGCCATGTCTTTTCAGCGGTTACTATGTTAGCGCTTGTTTTTCATTCCGGCAAGGACCCACTTGAGGCTCCACCCGACCACCACCGGTCCTATCCCCATTGTGGCGAAGAGTATAAGGTTCTGCTGCCAGGGCTTGAAGTAAAACGCACAAGCAACCGGCCACAGGATAGATAGAATGACGGCCAGGCGAAGCGACCAGGAAAGCTTGAGAGGAGCACGGCGCAGTACCACCTTCTGGGGGGCCGGCCGGGGGTTCATCATCCGGGGAACCAGAAATATCGCCGAAATGATCAGTACGATAATCAAAATTTCCTGTATTCCTGAAAACATGGGGGCTCTCACCGTTTCATGCTGACGAGTGGGTTGCAAGGGCATTTTGTGTAGCATAAACTCAGAGGTTAGGCAAACATGGGGCTTGACGACTACAACAACGACCTGTTTCATCCGCTGATAAACCGATGGTTTCAGATCCGAGTCGGTCGGCCCACCCGGATTCAGGAGAAGGCCTGGCCGCTGATTGCATCCAATGCCCACGTGCTCGTTACCGCACCCACCGGCAGCGGGAAGACGCTGGCTGTTTTTTTATGGGCACTGAACCAGCTCATCCGCAATCGGTGGAGAACCGGACAGACACGCGTCCTGTATATCTCCCCGCTTAAAGCACTTAACAACGATGTCCAGCGCAACTTGATTCGACCACTGACAGAAATTCGCCGGCTGTTCGAAAAACACGGGATGCCTTTTCCAGAGATTCGGGTACTCACCCGCAGCGGGGACACCCCATCTCACGAGCGCCGGCAGATGATCCGGCACCCCCCTGAAATTCTGATCACCACCCCGGAGAGCCTACACCTGATGATTTCTTCCCATGGCGGGCGATCCATGCTGGGTCGGCTTCGTACGGTTATCCTGGATGAGATCCATGCGGTGGTGGGAAGCAAGCGAGGAACCCTGCTCATTTCAGCCGTGGACCGGTTGGTGCCACTTTGCGGTGAATTCCAGCGTATTGCGCTGTCGGCCACGGTCAAACCCGAAGGGCCGGTTGCCGGTTTCGTCGGCGGATTCATGATCGACGGCGACAAGGCCGACCCCCGATATACACCGCGGGAGGTGAAGCGGTGCCGGTCCAGCCGGCGGCATCAGGATCTCATTCATGTGCGGATTCCGCATGCGGTCATGGCCAACGACAGTAACCCTAGCATCTGGGATGACCTGGCTGACACGTTCAAGCTGACTATCCAAAAGAATCACGCAACGATCATCTTTACCAATTCGCGGCGGCTTTGCGAAAAACTGGCCTTTCTGATTAATAATGCTGACGGGGCCGACCAACCCGGCCCCATCGCCTACGCCCACCACGGTTCATTGTCCAAGGAGCTGCGGCTTGAAGTGGAACAGCGACTCAAGAAAGGAGATCTCAAGGCCATTGTGGCCACCGCTTCCCTGGAATTGGGCATCGATATCGGATCGCTGGACCATGTGATCCTAGTTCAGTCGCCCCCATCCATCTCCTCGGCCGTGCAGCGCATCGGCCGGTCTGGCCACGGGGTAGGGGAGGTCAGCCGGGCGACCCTTATTCCGACCCATGCCACTGACTGTTTGACTGCAGCGGTGCTGGCTGACGCCGTGATGGAAAGAGACATTGAACCGGTGCGGCCGGTTGAATGCCCCTTGGATGTGTTGGCCCAGGTGGTGGTTTCCATGACGGGTGCGCAATCGTGGAATGTGAACGTGCTCTATGGCGAATTGCGTGCCTCCTATCCATTTCGCGGCCTCCGGCGCCAGGCCTTCGATCTGATCGTCGACATGCTGGCCGGTCGATACGCGGCCACCCGTATCCCCGCCCTGCAGCCAAAAATCGCCTTTGACCGCCTGGACAATACGGTGACGATCAGAAAAGGGGCTTTGTTGACCCTCTACACCTCAGGCGGCGTGATCCCCGATCGTGGCTATTTTGGCTTGCGGCACCAAGAGACCGGAGCCCGTATCGGCGAGTTGGACGAGGAGTTTGTCTGGGAGGCCAAAATCGGCCAGACCTTTACCCTGGGTACCCAGAACTGGCGCATACAGCGGATCAGCCACAATGACGTTTTTGTCCGGCCGGCCAAACCCAAGGCGATGGCACCGCCGTTCTGGCGGGCCGAGGATGCCGATCGGGATTTCCACCTGTCGGACAAGATCGCCCGCTTTCTGGAGGTCGCCCAGAACCAGATTACGGATTCAGGGTTTTTGGATCAATTGACATCGCGCTACTGCATGGACGGCAATGGTGCGCGATTCCTGCTGGCGTTTTTGAAACGCCAACAGAAAAAAACCGGCTGCCCGCTGCCCCACCGCCACCACGTGGTAGTTGAACGGATGCCGTCGGGAAAGGGTGGGGCACCGGTGCAACAGGTGGTCATTCACACCTTTTGGGGCGGTCGGGTCAATCGTCCGTTTGCGCTTGCACTGGAGGCGGCATGGGAAAAGCGCCATGGCCCTGCGCCATCGGTATTTCCCACCAACGATGCGGTGTATCTGCTGCTGCCACAGGACCAGGAAGCCGCCGACCTCATGACCCTAGTTTCGTCAAGTGACGTCGAATCCCTGCTCCGGGAGCGACTGGAGGGATCCGGCGTTTTCGGTGCCCGGTTCCGTGAGTGCGCCGCCCGTGCACTGCTGCTTCCCCGTCGCCATTTCAAGCGGCGCATGCCCCTTTGGCTGACCCGCCAACAATCTCAACGGCTGCTGGATGCGCTGGGGCGCTTCCCGGATTTTCCGATCCTGTTGGACACCTGGCGCACCTGTCTTCAAGACGACTTTGATATGGCGGCCCTGGTCCAGGTGCTGCAAGAATTGGAAAACGGTGCCATTGCCTGGTCCGAGGTTCGCACCGCTTCACCGAGTCCCATGGCACTGTCCGGTTCATGGCGACAGGTCAATCAATACATGTACGCCGACGACCGGCAACCGGGCAGGGTGAAAACCGCTCTATCCCTCGACTTGCTCGAACAGGTGGTTTTTACCCCTGAATTGCGGCCCGCGGTGGACGCTGGACTTGTCGCGGCTTTTCAGTCAAAACGCCAGCGGCTGCACCCCGGCTACGCGCCGGACAATCCAGTGGAACTGCTGGAATGGGTCAAAGAACGCCTGATGCTCCCGATGGCGGATTGGGAACAGCTCCTTGAGCGTGCCGCCATGGACAGCGGTACGTCGTCAAAAGAGCTGGCAGACCCGATCCGTGAAAAGCTCCTCAGGTTGATCCCGGGTGTATCAGGCGGTGCGTTGATCGTCGCCGCGGAGATGGCTCCAGAGATTGCCGATGCGTTAACCACCGACAAGACGGTTTTGCGGTGGGTTACGCTGGATGGAGAGCCCACGCAGATTGGCGACATATCCCGTGCCCATGGTGGGACCATTGCACAGACCGTTACCGAAATAATGGCCCAATGGCTCAGATTTTACGGACCGGTGTCTGCCGATTTCATCCAAAAAGAATTGAGCTTGGATAAAGAGACAATATCCGGGGTTTTGTCCGATTTGATTGAGACGCGGGCCATCATATCCGGTATCCTGATCCGCGAGTTGAAAGAGGAACTGGTCTGCGATGCGGACAATTTCGACACCTTGCTGCGCATGACCAGACGCCGGTCAGCACCGGCCATTGAAATTCGTGACATCCGGGAGCTATCTATGGCGCTGGCCCATTTTCAGGGGTTGACCCGACCGGTCGATTCCATAAATTCGCTGGCGGCTTGCCTGCAACCGTTGCTGTGCCTGCCGCTCCCCGCTGCCCTGTGGGAAACGGAAATTCTTCCCGCACGACTCACCGATTATGATCCTCAATGGTTAGACCGACGGATGCAGGAATCAGCCTTGATGTGGGTAGGCCGGCGTCGTCGGCAGATCGCCTTTTGTCATGAAGGCGATCTTGACCTGATGATGAGCAATCATGGGAACCATCCGGAGCAGACGATTGGCAAGGATATGTCGGAACCCGACGTGACCTGCCTGTTTCCAGACCATCGTGCAAAGTACAGCTTGTCTGCGCTCGTGGGCGATCCCCCCCAACCTGCATGGCTGGTGCTGCAGCAGTTGTGGGACGGCGTGTGGGCGGGAAAAGTAACCAACGACACCATGATCGCCCTGCGGCGGGGCATCGCCCGGGGGGGGTACACGGCTGGTCCATCCAAGGACTGGATGACTGCCGGCCATGGATCAATGGCCAGGTCCAGACGAAGCCGGCGCAGGAACCCTGGCCGTCTGCTGGGAGGACCGGTGGGGAACTGGCATCTGGTGACCACTCCCCATCCGCCCGAGGGGTTGATGGAGAAGGAGGAGCTCGTCAGAGACCGGGTGCGATTATTATTGGATCGCTACGGCATCCTCTTCCGGCAACTGCTGTCCAGGGAACTGCCCGTTTTCCAATGGGCCGCCATTTTCAGGTCGCTGCGGCTCATGGAGCTTTCCGGTGAGGTCGTCGCCGGTTGTTTTTTCAATGACATACCCGGGCTGCAGTTCGTTTCTAACCGAATGCTTCGGCTGCTGCGGGAAAAACTGCCGGATGATAGCCTCTACTGGATCAGTGCCCAGGATCCTGCATCCATCTGCGGACTGGGGATCGATGCCCTCAAAGGCGAGTTGCCCCGGCGTTCAGCCGGCACCCATCTGGTCTATATCGGCAGCCGGTTGGCGATGGTTTCCAATCGGAAAGGCCGCGTATTGCATATCCGTCTGCCGGTCGATCATGATCGGCTGGCCGACTGCTTTGGGTTGTTCGACCACCAGTTGGGCCGCCGCATCGATCCGCTGCATTCCATCACCATAGAGACCATCAACGGCCAAGATGCACCAGACAGCCCCTTTATTGAAGTTTTACGCGATCGGTACGATACTATCATAGATACACGCACGGTTACTGTATACCAACGCGTAGTGCCTTGATCAGGGGATTGAAATATGGACATCCAGTGGTTGATGCAATTGCCTCAGCAAATAACAGAATCTGGAAAAAACCTGCCGACATCGTTGGTGTTGCAGGCCGGAGATCTGTTGACCGCATCGGTGTTGGATGTGGAAAAGAGCAACGACGCCCTGCTTTCCATCGGCTATTTCAAGGCTTATGCCCGCCTGCCACTGCCGGTTGTCACCGGCCAGGATATCCAGATCCGCGTTGAAGCAGCGGGAAAAAACCTTCGCATGGTCATGGTGCCAAAAAGCGGCCCGGCAGCCAACGTCCCGGCTGGCGAGCATTTGCCGATACGCCTGTTCGAACCCATATCCGGCAGGCCTTTTCTTTTCTCTAAAGCCCAAAATATGGTGGCACGCCAGTCACCGGCCCATCAGGTGCAACCGGAAGTGATTTCAGGCCGATCGGTTCAATCGTCGGTGGTTCCGGCCGATGGGTCTCCACCTCCGACTGCTCCGGAAATGGCAGCATTGAGAGCGCAGATCCAGCGATTGCTCGATGGAAAGATCCAGCCCGAGAAAGGTCTTTCCAACTCCCTGCCCACCCCGATGAAAGGGGCGCTGATCAACTTGCAGCAGGCGTTGAATCCGGTGTCAGCCGGCGATATGGCTGCGCTGATGGTCAGGGTCAGGAATTTTGTCGAAAACTCAGGAATTTATTTCGAAAAACATCTGGGGCAGGCTATCATCGACCTTCAAACCCGATCCGCTTCAATGACACCTGCCCGATTGGCCCGCCAGCCGGTAATCCGTGAGATCATGATCAATGACATCAAACCCAACCTGCTGGTCCTGAAAGAATTTCTGGATGCGCAACCGCCGGACTCTCGAGGAGCGGACCGGCACGTGCTGGAAACGCTGAAAAGTGTGGTTCAGCGAGCGGTTTCCCACATCGAACAGCAACAGCTCATGGCTACGGAAAAGCCGTTGGATCAGGACCTGTTTCAGGCTTTTTCCCACCTGCTGTTTCTGACGGACTCGCATCGCAATGCCCGCCTCAAGGTATACTACGCCAAAAAGGGGCGTGACGATGCCCACAAGAATCCCCGGGTTTCCCTCTTGCTGGACATGGACCGCATGGGAACGGTGCGCACCGACTTGTGGATGGTGGGCAAGGATCTGAACGTCACCTTCTTCGTCAAGGAAGCGGACGTTAAAGCGGCCATCGAAAGCGAACATCACCGCATCCGAGAGATGCTCAACGATACCTTCAATACCGTTGCCGTCAGCGTGGTGGTCAACCAGAAAAAAATTGCAGAATTCGAAGGTGAAGATTTGACCCTTCCAAAGCGTCGGCAGGTGGACCTGAGCATATGAACGACAAACAGATCAAAAAGGTGGCCGCCCTCAAATATGATCAGGCCACAAACATGGCGCCCAGGGTGGTGGCCAAGGGAAAGGGCCACATTGCCGACCAGATTATCCAGGTGGCCCGGGAAAACGACGTCCCCCTCCTTGAAGACCGCAATCTGGCCAATGTACTTGAGGCCATGGAACTGGAGTCTGAAATTCCGCCCGAACTCTACCGGGTCATTGCCGAAGTGTTGGTATTTATTTACCGGCTCAACGGCAGGCTTTAAGGGCCTCGGTAAGAAATAAATAACCAAGATTGTGCCGGATTATGGTTTGTCAAAAGACAATCCGGACGAAGTTGGTTATTTTTCCCAACCCCGCGATTATATAGATAGTGTCCGTCCAGAAATTTGAGTCCCTGGAATCATACACCGATATCAATCCTAAACCGGCAGTTTTTGCTCGTTCATCGATTCCGGGGGCGTCCGGCAACAAATTAGACACATCGAATTGGCTGTCGATATTAAGCAGTCGATATTCACCGCCAACAAACCAGTTGTCCCATGGCAGGTGAAACAACAACCGTGGAATGATGAGTGTGGTCACCGCCTGGTATTCTACCGGGTTGTCCTTTATCGGCGAGTCATTTCCTATGCCGTAGAATTTCAGGTTGAATTCACCGTATGCCACCGGAACCCTGAATCGAATGCGGTCGTTACGGTAGTATCCATCGTGTAAGCCTCCCGCCGCCCAGCTATCGGTGTTGGTATACATACCGGCCACGCTGGTTGTTGTCGTTGGTGTGTTCTGGGTCTTGGTATCTTGTGGGTGCATGTACATCAAGGCAAAGGCCAGGCCGGTCCCGACGGTTGGATCGGATATCGGTATCGGGATAGGCGTTATAGGGGCATCTTTGCCAAATAGCTTTTTGGATTCCCCGCCGGCGTTGCCGATATCATTCTGCAGTTCATCAATTTGGCTGTCGATTTCACCGGCAGTTACATCAACTGGCGTGATAAACAGGAAACAGCATGCTATAAGCAGCCAAACCCTCATGTTCTCACGGGTGACTCAAATGATTCTGTTATGGTTTTGTTTACTGCAATCAGTATCAAATCGTCGTTTCTGAAGACTGCGTTAGGGTACACCTTGATACAAAAAAGCTTGGCAAATCATTGTCTATTAAACAGATATTTGCTGGCTCACTGTTTGGTTTTTTAACCTTATGCCTTCCCTTAGTTATAGAAAAACAATTGCTTTGTGTGCCACTGTGGGCAGACAATCTTACCAACGAAAATTGATGCCGAAAACCGGACCATGCATGGTGGCATCGAACCTGAACAGATCCTGACCGCTGCCTGACTCGTAATCCTGGTAAATAGCCCGATAACCGGCAAGGAAAGATACGTATTTAAACGGCTGCCAGTCGATCACCGCGAGCCCTTGTGCGGCAAAATCGCTGCCGATGCCGAAACCGCCAATATCTCCGCGTGCCACTAAAGACCACTTGTCGGCAAACCCCCAGACCCATCGCAACCCGATGAGGGGATCAAGCCAGTCCTCGCTGGCATCCACCAGGGAGGGGCCAGTGGCCGCGGTGAGCTTGTTGTCTATCTTTGTGTATCGCAGGCCCAGGATCGCGTCGAAGCGATGATCGCCATTTATCATGCGATACAGACCGGAAAATTCTGCTAAGGTGGCGTCCAAGTCGACATTGACAGTCCTATTGAAAGGACCGGGTAGATTAAGGTCATTTGATAAATCCAGGTAGTTGACGTCGATTAAGAAGCCCCAGTTGCTTTTGTGCATACCTTCGAAATGGACGATAAAAGCGGCTTCGAGGTTGTCGGTAATGTCGCTGAATGGCACCTCCACAGGAACCGTATTGGTGCCGACGGTCACATCACCGTCAATGGCAACGCCCCAAATGTAAAATGGTGCCAGGTTGAATTCCCAGTTTTTCGAAGATGACGATGCGTCTTCTGCTATGGCAGTTTGACCCATCATCGCCAGAAGGCAGAAAAAGATGACCAGGATTTTGCAGTTTTTCATTTTCATCTCCTATTTTAAAATTTCGATTAAAGGTGACCCTTGTGCGGCTCCTGGCGGAGACATCCCCAACAATGCTGCAATTGTTGGCGCAACGTCGACGGAGTGAACACGTCGATGGACCGTTTTCGATGGTATGCCCGGTCCGAAGAAAACAATCGGTACATGGGTATCATAACGCCACAGCGATCCGTGCATGGCGGCAACCGGTCCTTTGTCGAAAAGAAACCAGTAGGGCGCCTGGGAGATATAGATATCGCCGGAACGGGTAATGTGATGGTTGTTACGGACTTGCTCCACTAATGGATCGGTTGATTGTTCCGAGAGCCGGCTGCTTGCAACTGCAAGCGCAATCCCTTCGACATCCATCAATGTGTCGGCTATGGCCTGCTCCACAAGGTCACGGTTGATTATTGCCGCACCTATCTTTCCATCATCGAGGTAGAGATAAGGGCGGTAAAAAAAACGAACAACGCCGTCGATACCGTAACGCTTGCCCACCTGGTTGGCCACAGCCACGATTGCATCCGGATCAAGGCGGCCAGCCGCATACCCCAGTTCGGTCATGTACTCCGGCATATCCGCCATACCATGGTCCGCGGCCAGTACGATCAGGGTGTTTTTAAGTCCAACCGTCTTTTCAATGAAGGCCAACAGATCCGCTATGATGCGGTCTAATTGCACGACCACATCTTCGTTTTCCAGGCTGGACGGCCCGAAGAAGTGATTGACCGCATCCACCCCTGAAAAACTGACGGACAGGTAATCCGGGATCTCATCCCGGCCCAACTGCTCATGGGTGATCAGTGCTTTGGAGAAATCGAGGGTAAGCTGGTCTCCGACGGGACTGACAAAGAGTCGGGTAAAAAACAGGCTGTCGTCTACCTCCCCGTATGGATGGGGAAAGACGCGTCCGTACCCTTTCAGATCGGCTTCATAGGGCCGATCGTCCTGACCGGCCAGAAGGTAGCTCGAGGCATCGTTTAACAGCGACCACGATTGGCCGGTATACCCCTCGGCCTTGCGTTGGCTGTTCCAGTCACTAACCCAGCCGGGATAGGCGTCATAGTAGTAGGTGCTGGTGACAAAATCACCACTGTTGGTTGAATACCAGAAGGCTTTGCCAGTATGACCGGCCATGGATACGGCACTGCGGTCTTTCCCGGAAACACCGAAGATTTTTGATCGTCCTGTGTAAAAAGCCGCCAGCGTGTCGCCAATGGTCGGCGCGAGAATAACGACCGGTGAGCGCCCTTGGGTTCGCGATTTTTTCTGAGCCGGATCGACCTGCTCCCCTCTCGATTCATTTTCCCGGGTTGGAAGGAGCGGAGACTTCGGGTCTTCAATATTATAAGCCAGTTCGCCGGCCTCACGGTCAAACCAGACATTGCCGACCATGCCGTGCTGAGAGGGAAAGGTGCCCGTGGCCAGGGTGGCGTGGCCGACAATGGTTTCGGTGTTGGCATGCTGGTAATGGGCATTGGTGTAATAGACTCCCTTTTGCATAAGGCGCCGGAAACCATCCTTGCCGAAACCGGAATCATAACGGTTGAGCAGGTCGCCCCGGAGACCATCTACGGTGATCTGCAGCACGAGTCTCACTTGGGGATGGGTCCGCGCATTGGCAAAAGTGGTCAGGCCACCAACACCGAATCCTATTAGCATGCAAAAAAGAATCGTGATAAAACGCAACATTGGATACGCCTCCAATGGCACCCACTGGCCTACTCTATCTGAGTAACAATAGTTTTGGTCTAATTATAACCTGGCCTTACTTACCCTTTGGCTTCATCCACGCGGCCATAAACTCCACTAACGCCTTGGTTTCTGGACGGAGGTTCTCGATACCGCCATAGGGCAAGCCCCTGCCCGGATCACGGTCGGGATACTGTTGCTTCATCGCCATGTGGCGCTTCAGCATCGCTACGAAGTTTCCACCAAAGCCGACCCCGTATTGAATCGCGTCTTGAGGGCGGTCCTCCCGCGGATTTTTGTAGAGGTCGAAGATAGGTGCGCCTATGGGGTTCGATCCGGGTAGCGGCAGATGAAACTTATACTGCTGTTTGACGATGGAGCGCAGCGTCGGTCCTTCATAGACGAAAACATAATCGCGCCGACCATGGGTCTCTCCGAGCAATAGCACGGGCGTCTGGTCAACTCCGTCGATCAAGCGATCGGTGGGAATGTGCTCCTCGGCGTCAGCCAGGCGGGCGAAGGTCGTGAATAGATCAGCTACGTGGACGATGTCCTGAGCCCGTGATCCGGGCTCCAACACGCCCTTCCATTTTATGAAGGCGTTGACGCGGACGCCACCCTCGAGGTGCGAGGCCTTCCCCCCGCGGTAAATTCGGTCCGACTGGCCGCTCCTGCTAACGTATTGCATGAAAGGGCCGTTGTCCCCCATCACCATGACAACCGTGTTCTCAGCGATGCCAAGCGATTCGATCTTATCGAGGAT
>JAQYWF010000461.1 GCA_030145105.1 Desulfosarcina sp. | reverse complement strand
GAATACGGCCATGACATGGCCGACCGCTTCATCGAGTTTTTCTTCCGGCATTGCGTGGAACTGTTCGTTCAGCTCCAGCAGCGTCCGACCGACCAACTCTTCGGGCTCGAACCCGAGCACCCGCTTCACGGAGGGAGAAATCCTGGACACCTGCAACTGGGAGTCGAGGGCCATGATCACATCGAACGCGTTTTCGAAGATGAGTCGAAGCTCCGTGATCCCGTTGGACCGGGGATGATTGGACTTGGAAGAGCGATCGTCCGTGAGTCCGGCCTTTTCCACCAGCCGCCGAAGCTGCTGCACCTCGCGTACGAACTCGTCCCGTGATTTTTGGCAGTCGGAGCTTGATGAAGCATATAGAAGGTATTTTCCATGGGAATCACAATCCTCCAGATAGAGCTTGCATGATTTAAATACAAAGGATAGCATAAGTAACTGATTGGTCAAGTGGTTAGATGTTATCATCCGAGCTTTGTATGAATAAATGTATCCTACGGGGATAGCTATTGCACGAGAAGGAGAGTATGCATTGATCGATAGAAAAGCATAAAAACATAGACGTCCCCTTTATTTTAGGCAGGTGAAACATGAAAAAGAATGTATGGGTATTCGTTTTTTACGTCGTATTCCTGTTCGTATCGGGTTGTAGCGGGGTAAAGTTGGGCAGTCGCATGCCATATGCAATCGATACGTCCAATCAACTCAACAAAACGCAACCGGCACCGGAGCGGGATATTCCGGTTGCTTACCACGGTGCCGATATCCTCAGATTTGTTGATGATCAAAGCCTTCTGTTGGGTTCCGTTACCTTCGATGCGGCTGGCATACCGAAGTATGGCCCGGTTATCCTGTATGATATGAACGGCGGGACGGAAAAATGGCGCGTACCAAGAGAGAGTCATTACACGGCCCGATATCATTTCCTCGCCTACAACCCGAACCTCATCATGCGCAGCGAATCACAGGGGAAAATCGTGCATGCGGCTTATGACCTTGCCACGGGCAGTCGGAAATGGTCACACCATACCGACGACAAGAGCCTTAGCGCCTACCGTTTCTCCTCTGCGTTTACTCTCACCGATATGTATGTGCTGTCGGAGGGTGTCTTGAAGGATATCAACATGCTGACCGGTGGCGAGAAATGGCAGACCACGGCACCTTCGATTGATGTTGCGACATCAAAAGCAAAACTCATTGCACTGGAAAGCCTTCTCGTATTGGTGAGTGGCGAAATCATGGCTTATAGCCAGGAGGAAGGCCGCCTGGCTTGGCGCTTGCCGAATTCTTTGGCATCCGAAAGCAATGTGGTTACCGGTTCAAAAGGCATTTATTTATATGACCGGAAGGTGGCGGTTCATGTGAATGAAGACGGAAAAATGGACTGGAACTGGCAGAGCCCTGACGGTGATATCATATTGATTACACCGCATGTGAAAGCAACCTTTGTCGTCATCCGGTATCAGAATGGGGAGAAAGATGCGCTGCATGCGATTGGGGCCCGCCAACAGCAGTGGAAAACGATTCTTCCCGGGAATGTCATGAGCCCGTTGTTGAATAACAAGGGGATGATCTACCTGACCACCGCGCCGCAGGAGACTGAAAGCGGGCAGCGATCGCTGGTGGGTATCGATGCGAGCAGTGGTAAAATACTTACCTGCCTATCCCTGCCGTCTATGGACTTGGTTCAGGAGACAGTTTTTGTGCCCTTGCCGGACAAGCTGATTCTGAGGGAAAACACCCTGTTTGTAATTCGCGAGCACTATGGGATTTCCGCCATCGATCTGATAAAAAAGAAGACAGCCTGGACACAACCGCTTTTCAAGGATGTCAAAGGCGAGAATATCAACCTCATGAGTCGCGTCGATCCCCAGTTCAACATCGCCTTAAAGGACCAATACAATCCGTCGTATGTTTCTTCAAATCTCAAATCCGGTCAGACGGCTATGAATTATCAATTGAAATATCAAAATCTGCAGCAGTCCACCAACACCTTTACCCAGACAAGACCAAACCTTGGCAGCAGCGCAGAGGCTACGGCAGCCAGTATGAATATCCAAAGAAATTTGAATACAGCCGCTACGGCCATTATTGCCATGAATGCCGCAGCGGATGTCAGTAATGCTTTCAGTAAGGCGCTTGGAGAATGGTTGTACCAGAAGACTAATCTGGCCGCCAGAATGACTGCCATCACAGGTATCCGCATCGCAGAGGCTCAATATCAGGTAGCGCTGTCCAACAATTATTTTGTTCCGCCGCCCACGGATACCATAACGGTCGTCGATCTCAACACGGGAAAGCGGGCCGACCTGCGCGCCACACTCACCATCCCCGGTGTGCCGGGCAGAGCCTGGACGGTGGCGTTATCTCCCGATGAAACCAAACTGGCGGCGGTCGGCATCGGGTTAAACAACAGCCGGTACAGGCTGATTAACCGGGGCATGCTTGAAGTGCCGGCATCGAGCCTGGTGGTGTACCATCCGAAGACGCTCAATTTTGTTGAGCAGCCAAACGTGCCGGTGACAACGACCCTCAACACCACGCCAACGGCCAATGTGTCTGCGAATTCTATCGATCCCTCTTACCTGATCGAGTCCGGGTATCCCCCCCTTGTCGCCTATAAAAGATTTCGGGGGAACGCGGCTTACTTTTAATTTATGCCGCCGTAGCGGGGGCGTACCTGCTCTTCTTTTGGGCGTT
>JAQYWF010000038.1 GCA_030145105.1 Desulfosarcina sp. | reverse complement strand
GTGATATATTTGGCTTTTTCTTTCGCATTTTCCTTTGTCCAGATAGGAGTAGCTCTAATCAAAAATTCGAATCGAAATTTCATGCCGCTCTACAATAATGGCAAAACAACTGGTGGTCGTTTTTCATTCCAATGTTATTTATAACTTAAAATGGCGGCGGAACTCAAGAGAAACTAAATTTGAGGAGTGTTGAGGCGTTGCTTTTTCGTTGATGGGGTTGATATCTGCAGCAAATCAGGGAGAAGAATTTTCAAGGTAACCGCTATTCACAAAAAGCCCTTTTAAAAAAATAGCTGACCACAATTTCTGGTGATTGGCCGTTTCCGATGATTAGTTGACTTTCAATTTGCTATCACAGGGATAAAGCGGACACAGATTCCTTGGATGTCTCCAACTCATCACCAGGTTGGGTATGGTCCTTATAACAAAGATGATCTCAATGTATCTGTAATCGGAAGGTTTTTTTCTAAAGGGCCATTGTCGCAAATTAGTATTTCCCATCCGCATGCGTATAGATCATTGTCGTTAGCAAACTGGTGTGCCCAGCAATACCTGAATAATGCTTATAACGGAAAAGCGGTGCTTATGTGGAAAACTCGATAATTCACTGGTAAGTGCGCCAAAGTGGAATAGTAGATACTAAAGGGGCTTGAAGTCAATCAAGCACATTATATCGACTAAACAATTGTTTATGATAGTATTCGCAGGATTATCAAATATTCGAAAAGGATTTCATTTTTGTCGTAAAATATCCTTTTTTGCAGAAAGATAGATTTCCACTGAATAAATAAGTTGGGCTTTCCACTTAACAAGGAGGAGAACAAATGTCAGAAGAAAACAAAAAGGATCCCAAACCCCAGATCATCCCTTTACCTAATGGCCCTTATTATCACTTCACAGATTTCACTCCAAAAGAAATAGATGGGATTATAAATTCCAAGGGAGAAAAAATCAGTAATCTTAAAGGCACTGCTCTTTGCCGTTGTGGTGCATCAGACAATAAACCTTTTTGTGTTGGTGCTCATGGCCAAATTGGTTTCAGCGACAGAAAGGAGACTAAAGGGCATCTTGACAAGCGTGACAATTATATTGGGAAGGAAGTTACGATACATGACAATCGTGGTATTTGTTCCCATGTTGGCTTTTGTACTGATAATCTTCCATCAGTTTTCAAACTGGGGCAGGAACCATGGATTGATCCAGATGGTGCTTCAAAGGATGAGATAATTGAAACCATCAAGAAATGCCCATCTGGTGCATTGAGCTATTCAGAAAATGGTGAGGAATGTCGCGATCAGGATCGTGAGCCCATGGTTACCGTGTCAAAAGATGGGCCATATTTCGTCACTGGTGGTATTGAAATTGTCGGTCATACAAAACGGGCAGAGGAAGTTTCGGAAGAACACTGTACTCTTTGTCGCTGCGGTAGCTCGAAAAACAAACCCTTTTGTGACGGTACACATTGGCTAATCGGTTTCGAAGACAATAAAAATTAAATTAGTTTGTCTGAAAAAAACCATACCCAACCAGTGTATCAACGCTGACAGCAAAACATCGGCGGTATAATGCTATTTCTTGGTACGTGTCAAGTTCAAAGGTAATCCGTATGTCCGATATTCGCAATTTTGCTGCAGGTTATACTGACGTTATGCATAGATGAATTTTTTATTAGAATTTATTTTATTCGCCTTATGGATACTTTGTTCATTTGGTATTCTATTAACAGGTGATATTGTTCTTTTGGCTTTTTCTTTTGGGAAGCATAAGCCGACGTGGGCGCGGTATCGTGAAAAATCCAATATCGGGACTCAGATATTTGCTGAATTAATATTTTGGGTTGGTATTGGAACATGGATTCTAATAGCCATAGCTATCAACTATTTAAAATGATCTTTGCATAACAAGTCACTTGAGGGACGACGCGCAAAAACGCGCGCGTCTCAGCTCAACCGTTACTGATACCTCCAACACATCAACGTTATATAGAGAGTTGGAGATGTTGTGATGTCCCACCTCAAGCGTAGCTAGTTCGTCCCCAAATAGCCCAGCCATAAAGTTAATAAAAAAATATGGGGAAACCGTGACTGCATGATCCCATACTATAGCCCAGTGGGTCGGCCGTGAGAACCCCGGCCGGCACCTGGCTCCCTGCCCTCCCCTTGGCTACTCGTGGAAACATCGTTAATGTCTGGATGCATAATGATGTTGACAGTGAAAATCCGTTAGAATTACACTTGAACCAGTGGTGGGAACTATTGAAGTTCACATGCCTTGCCGTTGATGTCGATTGTCTTTGATCCTTTTCATACCTGACTTTTCATTAGCCCAAATATTGCCCAGTAGCTTTCCATCCCAATGCTGATACATCCTGAAATGTGCTGATCCGTTATCCGATCATTTCCTGCCGGTGTACCCTTAAACAAAGGAGGACATCATGACGGAACAAGATTGGCTGGCCTTGGGAGTAACCCTTTTCGTTATGGGAACAATTGGTTTGATCCTTTGGTTGGGTTTATCCGGGTACCTTTCTTAAATTAGGATAGAAGGGAAACCTTCTCAAACTGATCAAAGCATCCCTGGGATAAGGCGAAGATGTATTGGTAAGTGGGTTCGGTAAGTTCAGTGTGAGGGACAAACATGAACGGAAGGGCCGCAATCCGGCCACTGGTGATGATATGATGTTAAAGCCTCGTCGAATTGTGACGTTCAAGTGTTCTGGTAAACTGAGAGAAAAGATCAACAGAGAATGAAATATACACCCAAGCGAAACACGTTTCCTCGCCGGACCTCCTATATCATTGCAGAGTACACTGTAAAGGAAGGTAGGTTTCGCGACATTATCAAGAACATCGGTGCGGGTGGATTGTTTGTCAGGACGTCAAGAAAGGTTGCCGTTGGGCAACCCATCACCCTCCAATTTCCACTGTTCAGTTTTGACCAGACCATTCAGGTGACAGGTACAGTTTCTCGCATCGCTCATTTGGGATTTGCAGTGACCTTCGATGAGGCGATTGATGGCTTGATCTGCAAAAAAGGCCACTTCCCAGAGATTGTCCATGAGGGCGATCGATCAACCTAAGTTACGTACCACATCTATCTGATGATCTACCACATCCCGCACTCATCGTTCCGAATACCGGTTGACCTCCGGTCAACGCTCTTGCTTGATGATCAGGCACTGGAGGCTGAACTCTTGACGATGACAGATGCGTTCACAGACGATCTGTTCGGCACTCATGCGAGGGCTGAAGATTCAGTTGTGACATTCCCGGTATCCAGACTGGTCGTGGACCCAGAACGGTTCCTCGACGATGCACTGGAAACAATGGCGAGACGCGGAATGGGTGTCATCTACGAACGGACTTCGTCCGGTGATCCCTTGCGGAACAATCCGTCGCTTGAAGAAAGGGATGCGTTGATCCAAAGGTTCTACGAACTTCACCATAAACAGTTGAACGGTGCAACAGAACGTGAGCTTGATCGACATGGTTCTGCACTCATACTGGACTGCCACAGCTTCCCACAACGACCCCTACCATACGAACTGGATCAAGATCCGAATCGACCTGACATCTGTATTGGAACCGATGAGTTCCATACCCCAAAGCACCTCCTTGAGGTTGCGAGGCAGTCGGTCACAGATGAAGGGTTGACCTGTGAAATCAACCGTCCCTTCAGTGGTTCCATTGTTCCCCGTCGTTACTGGGAGCAAGATAAGCGGGTGTCTTCGATCATGATAGAGGTAAATCGTTCGCTATACATGGATGAAGACACCGGGGTGCGATCATTCCAGTACGGAAGGTGCAGAGCATCGTTGGGAAGGATCGTGGATGAGATTCGCAGTGTTGGACTACCTCACACCAGATAATGCATGGTTCCAAAAAGAGAAACCGGAGCAGATGGGTGTTGCGATGGGGCTGGTCACTGGTGTGACCGGCTGGACAACAGTGTGTCCATTGCGGGTGCTCCGGCGTAAATGAAAGATAAGGACTACCCTGCATCCAATCAAGGGATCGCTGATTACCATCCGGTAATCTTGGGGTCATGTTCGTGTAACATTTTGGTGGTAGGGTTCGAATCAACAAGCCCATTTATTTTTCATCACTTTCCTCCTTGCCAAGCCGGACCGCTATTTGGCGGTCCGGTTCCTTTTTGGCTGGAGCAACCTTTCAGCAATGTGACTTACCAAGGCATAGACCAGATCGCTTGCCAATCAGATAGGCTAACGATTCGTGACACTATTTGTTGTTTTTTTATAAAAGGGGGACAGATAGGGGACAAACCGTAGCAGAAAACAAAAAAGGGCTCGCGGTGGTTTCCGCCAACCCTTGATTGTTCTGGTGCCGAGGGACAGAATCGAACTGCCGACACGGGGATTTTCAGTCCCCTGCTCTACCGACTGAGCTACCTCGGCGGGGCTCCTGAAGAGGCAGGCTGCCGTTTCAAGAAAGACCGCATATAAACCCTTTTGCAAAAGTAAGTCAAGGGCTTTTTTGTCCTTAACAGTACAATACCGAACGGCTTCGTCAACCCTGCCAGCTGCGCACATCGGCTGACTGACAGGTCTTCCATCAGCTACAACCGCAAGGGGCCGCAGCTGCTTTTGGGAGGAACCCGCCTGAACCTTAAGGGACGGTCGGGCGGGGTGAGGCGCGTCACGTCCCCGATGTCGGCTACCCGAATTCTAGTTTAAACTGACATCGCCGGTCAGGATCAAATGGGGTTATTCGGCTTTTCCGAACTCGGTTTCTATGGCATCAAGTACTTCATCGGACATTTTGTAAGCGTGCTCTTCTCCGGGGAATACACCGGTTTTCACTTCTTCTGCATATCTGGCAAAGGTCTCCTTCATCAGGCCGTTGAAGTCCTGATATTTCTTGGCAAAGCTGGGCGTAAATGCATCGAACATGCCCAGCACGTCCGGGGTGACCAGCAACTGGCCGGAGCATCCGGGGCCGCCGCCGATGCTGATGGTGGGAATGCGCAGTTTTCGGGTGACATAGGTGGACAGCTTAGCCGGAACCGCCTCAAAAATGATTGCGAAGGCACCGGCCTCCTGAAGGGCCAAGGCTTCACGGACCACCTTGCGTGCAGTTTCAACGGATTTTCCCTGAACCTTGAGTCCGCCCAGGGCGCCCACGGCCTGGGGATGCAGCCCGACGTTTCCCACCACGGCAATGCCCATCTCCACGATGGCCTTGGTCTTTTCAATATTGTGGGGGGTTGCTTCGAATTTCACCCCATCAACTTTGGCTTCGGTGACGAAGCGGGCTGCGTTGCGCATGGTTTCCTCGATGGAGTACTGGAAGGAGCCGAAGGGCATGTCGGCAATCACAATGGTGCGGGCGCATCCACGGGCCACGGCGGCGCAATGTAGAACCATCATGTCCATGGTGGCGTTGAGGGTGTTGGGGTGGCCGTGGACCACCATAGCGCAAGAGTCGCCCACCAGGATCATGTCGATGCCGGCATCGTTGATCTGCTTGGCGGTCGGGTAATCGTAGGCTGTGAGCATGGTGATGATCTCGTTGCGATCTCGCATGTCCTGGATGGTTTTGACGGTGTGTTTGGTTTTGTTGATCTGTTTTATCCTCCTTGATGGGTTTAATCGTGTAAATGCTTGATGGTATTTCTCTATGCTTTGTCTGCGGATCCGAAGAGATCGATTTTGGACATCACGGGTCGTTTCATGGCATCAATTTCAGTTTGCATGCGATCCACTAATTCAGGTTCCTCCGTGACCAGCATATACATCCCGCCAGCGGCGATGCCGGCTGCTCGCAACTCAGTGTTGACATTGAATTTAGATATCCCAACGGGTGGGAGTCCCGAAGGCCCCGATGAGTACGGGCACCACCTCGATACCGCTGTCCAGTTGGGTGATGCCGAAGGTAAACCGCGGGTAGAACTGGAGCAGGTCACGGCCCACACAGGCCAGGAACAGTCCCAAAAAACCGGCGATCCAACCCTTGATGACCAGGTCGGGGCTGGTGAGGGTACCGCTGATCAGAATGCCGAAAAATGCCAAGAGGAAGAATTCAAAAGAGGTGAATTGCAGGGCAAAATGGGAGATGATCGGTGAAATACTCACGACGAAGAGCATGCTGATGATGGTGCCGATAGCCGATGCCGTCGTGGTCAGGCCGATGGCACGACCGCCTTCGCCCTTGCAGGCCAACGGGTAGCCGTCCAGAGCCGTGGCTGCCGCCGCCGCCGTTCCCGGGATATTGATCAGGATAGAGGCGTAGGAACCGCCGTAGGTGCCTCCCACATAGATGGCCAGCAGGCATACCATGGCCAGGTTTGTGTCCATGCCGTAGGTCAGTGCGGTCAGCAGGGCCACCCCTAACGTAGACGTCAGACCGGGCATGGCGCCGAACAGGATACCCAGAATCACCGAACCGAACAGGACGGCCAGGCTGATGGGGTCCGCGGCCAAATGGCCGACGATTCCGAAAAATTCTCCAATTCGTGCAAATACATTCATAGGGTGTCAATTCCAGTGATGCGGCATCAGAAATCCCAATAACGAACGGCATCCATGATTGCCACAATCAGACCCTCGGTGGGCATGGGTACCAGCAGGAAATATTTAAAAATCGAACCGATGGTAAACGGAGCTACGATCGCCACAATTAGGCCAGTTTTGTATTTTTTCTGCAGCCGCGGTCGATAGCGAATGAGGTGGGACACGTAAAGGCAGTAGCAAAGCGTAAAGACCAGAGTGAGCCAGTCGCTGGAGTAGGGCAGGGTGACTTCCATGACCTCCGGTATTCCCAGCAGGAACCACACGATGAAGCCAACCGTACCGGCAAGGTACATGCCAAGCATCCTGACGAGCAGGGACGGATCGTCCAGGTAGAACATGGTGATGAAGGCACACAGAAAAAGGACGCTGCACAGGAAAAAATCAATGCGCGGAACGTTGAGAAAGACAAAGCTGAACAGGAGTACAACGATGGCATGGAAGCGGATCATGGCCTCGGATTTTAAAAAGTGCATCAGTTCGGGGCTTTTCAGCCAGCCAAGGGTATCTTTCAGCCCTGACACCCCGACGATTTTCAGGGCATTGACCACCAGGGCAATACCCAGCAGGATGATGATGCCGCCCACAAACAGTGGGAAAAGGGCCGGTGAGACAAACCAGACATTTTGAACGCCGCCCCAGGAATCTTTCATGGGCATCTTCAATGCCTGACCCACCACCCACAGGCCGAACAGGCTGATTATCGTTCCTGAAAAAATATCCGCTTTGCGCAGTTTTTCTGTTTCCAGCATGGGAATAGATCCTTGGCGATGATCATTATATCAGGGATCGGGGTTTTTTTTCGGTCCCATATATATGATGAAAGTTTTAAGTAGAAAGTGTTAATTTTTAAGTTGAGGTATTCTGTCTTTCTATGAAATTAGATCCGATCCACAACTTAATCACTTAACACTTAAAACTTAACACCAATTGGTCCTTGAGAGCCCCCGGGCGACACCCGCGAAAACGGTTGTCGCCCGGGAACGTTGATGTTCATATATCGGCTACGGTTTCGGAATGCCCAGTTTGGACGGCTCAACGGTTGCGGCTCCCAGTTCCCACAGGGTCCAGGCAAAGTTGGATTCCAAGGCGTCGAATACTGCCTTGGATTCAGCCCCGGTTTTCCCCGAAAGCAGGTAGTAATTCTCTTTGGCCCACGTTTTGACCTTGTCCGTGGCCATGGCCTTGTTGAAGGCGTGCTACCAGCACTGCCTTGGCTTTGTCAGGCGCGTCGGCCGGAACGGCAAAACCGATGGCCTGGGAAATGGGCAGGTACTCGGACAGACCTGGATAGGCGTCGAAAGAGGACGGGATGGCGCCCAGGCCCTCTACCTCAAAGGCGTCGGGGATCAGCATGCCCAACGCCCGCAGTTTGCCGCCGCGCAGCAGCTGCTGCTGTTCGGCCAGTGAGGTGACCACCACGGACACTTCACCGGTCATGGCCGCATTCTGGCTGGGGGCCGAGCCCTTGTAGGGGATGAAATTGAAATCGGCGCCGGCGCCTTTTTCAACGGCCAGCAGGTTCAGATGATGAATGGAGCCGGCACCGCTGGCGGCGGCCTTGATGCTGTTGGGATTCTTCTTGGCAGCTTCGATAAGGTCTTTCAGCGTCTTGTAGGGTGTGTCGGGGGTGACGGAGATAACGTCGGGAGACCCACCAACGATAAAGGTGTCCCACACATCGAATTTCTTGTCCCAGCCGCCCTGTACGCCGGCAGTGACGTTGGATTCGGACAGGCCGCACAGGGTGTAGCCGTCATGGGGTTTGCTGAAGGCATGGCTCATGCCCACGGAGCCGGCGACGCCACCGGTTTTTTTGCGCGTATCCACCCGTGAATCGCACCCTCGGGTCAAACTGCGTCTTTTCACGGGATTGACAGCTCCGACCGACCGCTGTCCGGCTTTTGTGCTGAACCGTGCCGCAGGATCGATCGGGATTTCAATCCACTGGTCATGGATGACCATTAGCTTGTCGCGCTTTTTCTTCTTTCTCCGTGTTTTGGTACATTGTCGGTATCGACTGCATATTTCGGCGGGACAGCGGGGTGGCTTCCGGCCGGATCAGTCAGGTGGGCGATGGTGCGTTTGAAATGCCGGCGCATCATGCTCTCGGCCGCTTCCGGATCCCGATGGCAGATGGCAGCGATGATGTCCAGGTGTTCGCCAAGGGTTTCGTCGGGGGAGCGCACCAGGCCTTCGGACGTGACGAACTGATAGGAAAAACTGATGATGTTGTAGGTTGAAAGGATGCTTTCCAGAAACTCCCGGGCGGCGATTTGGGCAACGAAGTTATGAAATCGACGGTCTTCGCGGCGGTAGTCGCGGTAGTAGGTGATGGGTCCTTTACCGATAAAGCCCGAGAAAAACTCCTGCAGCTTTGCCACCTGCAGATCGTTGATCGCCGTGGCCGCCCGTCTGGCTGCCAGTCCTTCCAGAACCTCCCGCAGTTCGAAGATGCTGACCATCTCCTGCCGGTCGAAGGCCCGCACGAAAAAGCCCCGGCGGGGTTTGGCCTCCACCAGTTTTTCCTTCTCCAGATACTTCAGGGCACTGATCAGAGGCGTTCGGCTGATGCCCAGCTCACCGGCCAGCTGTTCCTGGCTGATTTTATCTCCCGGTGCCAGGCGGCGATCATTGATCATCGCCTTGATGATCAAGTAGGCTTTTTGATCCAGGTTCTCGTGGGTGGTGCCGATGTTTTTCATGGGCTCGATCGATTTGGTTTGCCGTTGTAATCCGGCGGGGTGGTGGTGATCAGCAGTTAACGTATTTTGTATACAAAATTCAATATACAGAAATGCGTGGGCTGTCAAGGCAATTTTGCCGGGATGCAGAAATAGGATCGTTCGGGTATTGAGGGATAACCACATGGGTCAGTCCCAAACACAAGGGCCGATTTCCATGGGACATGGTCGGTTTTCACTTATTTTTATAAGGACCCTGAAAAGAGAACCAGCGCTAAAACCCCCAGTGCTAAAAACTATAGATCAATGGGGTAAGAAAAATCGTCATAGCAGCCACCAAGAGGGTGATGACCGTTCCAATTTTGACAAAGTCGGTGAACTGGTACTCACCTGGTCCCCACACCATGAGGTTGGTCTGGTAGCCGGTGGGGGTGATGAAGGCGCAAGATGCCGATATCATCAACGTGATGGCAAAAGGCATGAAACTCACGCCCAGCTGGTTGGCGGTGGACAGGGCGATGGGGAACATGAATGCTGCGGCCGCATTGTTGGTAATCACGTTGGTCATGAAAGAGCAGCCGACGAAGATCACCGCCAGGGCCAAGTGCGGGTTGTCGCCGCCCATGGTGGTAAGCAGACCGGCAATCTGCTCGGCCAGTCCGCTGCGGGTGACCGCCGACTCAAGGCCGATGGCGCAGGCAATCACCACCAGGGTGCCCCAGTCGATGCTGCGGGCAGCCGTACGCAGGTTCAAGCAGCCGGTGAAAATCATGGCCCCTGTGGCCAGCAGGCTGGCGTTGAGCATACTCATCCAGCCCATAGCGACCACAACGACCATCGCCAGGGTGATCAAAATAGCCTCCACCGCACGGTCCGTGCGCTGAAGGTGAAAGCCTTCCAACGCCTTGGTAAGCGCAAAGTCATGGTCGATATGGCATTCATAGAAAAAGTTGTCGTTGACTTCCAGGACCGCATTGTCGCCGGCTTCGATGACGACCTCCTCGAGGGGTCCGGCAAGGGGTTGGCTGTCCCGGGAAAGGGCCACGAACTTATACTGGCAGGCGTTGACATCCCGGGGGAGATCCGGAATCTTTTTACCCACCGCGGTGCTTTGCCGGGAAACCACGGCTTTTACCAGATGGTGGGTGTGCCGCTCGGTTTCCATGGGGTTCAGGGTGAGGTGCGGCACCAGTGCGTTGGTCCGCCACAGTTCAGTCATGGCGTTGACATCGGCTGAAAACGACAAGAGATCCCCCGCTTCCAGCCGCTCATGTATCAGGTCATTGGTCAGGATCGTGTCCGCCCGTCGAATGTAGAGCACTTCAACGTTGTCACCGCTGGCTATGCCCGTGTCCTCCAGGGTGCGATCGACGATCCGCGATCCTTCGGGAACTTCGAATTCCGCCGTGTACCGTCGCATGACCGCCTCGACCGCCTTGTCGCCTTTCTGATCGGGCAGGAAAAAGCGTGCCGCCACGATCATGAAGGCAATACCGGTGACGGCAATGGGCACGCCCACCAGGGCCGGGTCGAACATCTTCAGCGCCCGGATATCGGGTAGGGCGGCACCGCCTTCGGCCATGGCGTCAATAACCAGGCCGGCAATAACCAGGTTGGTGGAGGTGCCGATGATCGTGCACATGCCCCCCATAATAGAGGCGAAGCTCAACGGCAGGTAGAGCTGCTTGACGGGCAACCGGCTGGCGCGGGACAGGTCCCGGATCACCGGTATCATCATGGCTACCAGGGGGGTGTTGTTGAGAAAGGCGCTGCCTACGGCGATGGGGGGCAGTATTTTGATCTGGGCACCGGCAATCGATTTGGGCAGGCCGATCAACCTGTCCATGATCATGGTGATGGCGCCGGTGGCGTACATGCCGGCCGCCACCATGAAGAGAACGGCCACGGTGAGCATGCCCTGGTTGCTGAAGCCCTTCAGCAGTTCATCGGTTGGCGCGAGCTGCAAGGTCATTGACACGGCCAGCGCCCCGACAAAGACCGCCGGTGCCGGGATCTTCGTTTTTACCAGCATGACGAACAACCCCAGCAGCAGGGCAAGTGTCAGGTAGGCGGCAATCGTCATGTCACCTCCACCGGTTCATTTATCAAAAGTCGGATCTCCGTGAGCCGATCACGGCTGGAAGCCGTTCCCGCCATTTTCAGACGTTAAAGCCAATACACCTAACCCGGAACATAATAGCTGATAAGCTCAAAGTCGAATCCGGGGACCAGAGACCAGAAACCAGAGACCAGGGACCGGAAACCAGATATCGGACGTTTTACGGAACCGTCAATCTTAGTCCGTGTCGGTTTTCAGCACAGCCAGAAAGGCGGACTGGGGCAGCATCACCTGACCCACCATTTTCATCCGTTTCTTTCCTTTTTTCTGTTTTTCAAGTAACTTGCGTTTGCGGCTGATGTCTCCGCCATAGCACTTGGCGGTTACATCCTTGCGAAATGCCGATACGGTGGAGCGGGAGATGATATTTCCGCCGATGGCGCCCTGGATGGCGATCTTGAACATCTGACGCGGGATCTCATCTTTGAGTTTGTCGCAGGCGATCCGCCCCCGGCCTACGGCGTTATCCCGGTGAATCAGCATGGACAGGGCATCGACCCGTTCACCGTTGATCAGAAAATCCAACTTCACCAGGTCGGTAAGGCGGTACTCGATCAGTTCGTAGTCGAAGGACCCGTAGCCCTGGGTGATGGATTTGAGCTTGTCGTAAAAGTCGTAGATCACCTCTCCCAGGGGCAGTTCGAAGACCATCTCCAGGCGTTTGTTGGTCAGGTACTGGTAGTTCTTGTTGATGCCCCGGCGCTCCAGGCACAGTTTCATCACCGCGCCCATGTAGCGGTCCGGGATGATGATGGCCGCCTTGATGTAAGGCTCCATGGCATACTCGATGTTGGTCGGGTCAGGGTAAAGCGCCGGGTTGTCGATGATCAGTTCCTCGCCGTCGTGCATCATCAGGCGATAGCGAACCGATGGAGCGGTGAGAATTAGGGAAAGGTCATACTCACGCTCGAGGCGCTCCTGGACCACCTCGAGGTGCAACAATCCTAAAAAGCCGCAGCGAAAACCGAATCCCAGGGCGGCACTGCTGTCTTTTTCGTAGATCAGCGAGGCATCGTTGAGCTTGAGCTTTTCCATGGCCACGATCAGGTCTTCGTAGCCGTCGGATGCCACCGGGTAGATGGATGAGAAGACGACGGGCTTGGCTTCCTTGAATCCGGAAAGCGGTTTGTCGCAGGGCTGGCGGTGGTGGGTGACCGTGTCGCCGCAGCGCGTGTCGCTCACCGTTTTGATACCGGCGATCATGTACCCCACCTCTCCGGCGCACAGCTCTTTTTTGGGGACACGGACGATTTGAAAGACACCCACCTCCTCCACCTTGTAGATGGCGTTGTTGGACATGAAGCGGATGCGATCCCCGGCACGAATGGTTCCCTCCTTGATTCGGAAATGAACAATCGTGCCTCTGAACGGGTCATAGTGGGAATCGAAGATCAGGGCCTTCAGCGGTGCGTCGGTATCGCCCGTGGGCGGCGGCAGTTTCTGGACCACGGCATCCATGATATTGTCGATACCCACGCCTTCTTTGGCCGACGCCAGGATGGCCGATTCAGGGTCAAGCCCCAGATCCTCTTCGATCTGATTCTTGACCCGCTCGATGTCCGCCGACGGCAGGTCGATCTTGTTGATCACCGGTATGATTTCCAGGTTGTGCTCCAGGGCCAGATAGAGGTTGGCCAGGGTTTGGGCTTCCACACCCTGGCTGGCGTCGACCAGGAGGAGGGCCCCCTCGCAGGAAGCCAACGCCCGGGAGACTTCGTAGGTGAAGTCCACGTGGCCCGGTGTGTCGATCAAATTCAGGTCGTAGGTCTTGCCATCTTTGGATTTATATGGCAGACACACAGTTTGGCTCTTGATGGTAATGCCCCGCTCGCGCTCGATATCCATGGAATCCAGAATCTGGTCCTTGAAATCCCGGTCCGCGATGATTTTACTGGACTGAATCATCCGGTCGGACAGGGTGGACTTGCCATGGTCGATGTGAGCGATGATGCTGAAGTTACGTATGTTTTTCATATTATTACAGGTTCGATCGAAACAGGTAACATCTGTCGGTTGACACCGGTTTTTAACATGGTTATAATTCTTTAAATTTTTAAAATTTTTATTAATATCAGACCGTTTTCGGGCATGTCAACCGCTATCCGCAAGCGTTCTAACGATATTGAAGAACGTGCTTAATGACACCTCACATCCTTATTGTCGACGATGACCTCTCCATCCGGGACGCGATGCATGAGTTTGTCGAAATTTCCGGATACGCAGCGTCGGTCGCATCCAGTGCCGAAGAGGCCTTGGAGGTGCTTTCAGGAAACGTCGTAGAAATCGTCATCACCGACATCCTGCTGCCTGGCATGGACGGCCTGGCATTGACCGACCGGATAAAGCGGAACCATGACATCGATGTCATCGTCATGACCGGTTACAGCACGGAATACTCATACGAAGAGGCCATCAGCAAGGGGGCCAGTGATTTTGTCTTCAAGCCGGTGCGCTTCGAAGAACTGCTCTTGCGCCTCAAGCGGGTGCTCAATGAACGTCGCCTTAACCATGAGCGGATCCAAATGCTGGAGAAGTTGAGAAAACTCTCCATCACCGATGGCCTCACCCAGCTGTTCAATTCCCGGCATTTTTACAGCCAGCTCAAAGGGGAGATCGAACGCTTCAACCGTTACGGGCACAAGCTGAGCCTGCTTCTGCTGGATATCGATAATTTTAAAGACTTCAACGATACCTACGGTCATCTGGAAGGGGATAAAATCCTTGTGCAACTCGGGCGGGTTATCAAGTCCTGCCTTCGCAAGATGGACACCGCCTACCGATACGGCGGCGAAGAATTTACCATCATCCTGCCGGGAACTCATGGGGACGAAGCCAAGACGGTTGCCGAGCGGCTTCGGTCCGCCGTGGCTGCCGAAGACTTCACCTGTGGCAAGGTTTCCGATTTGGAAATAACCATCAGCATCGGTGTGACGCAGTATCGACAGGACGAAGAGATTTCCAGCTTTGTTCAGCGGGCCGATCAGGCCATGTACCAATCCAAGCAGGCCGGCCGCAACCAGGTCTCCTGTCTCTTCGACAATCCCGCCGGATGATCCTTGGCTTATGATTGAATATTCGTTTCTCGCAGCCCCGACCCGGGGAGATATCGATCGATTGACCGAACTCTACCGACTGGCCGGCTGGTGGACCGACGAGGCGGATAACCCGTCCCTGGTCGCCGGCATCGTTGCCGGCAGCCACTGTTTTCTGGTGGCCCGTAAGGCCAAGACCATCATCGCCATGGGCCGCGCCATCAGCGACCAGGTCAGCGACGCATATATTCAGGACGTGACCGTGGACCCGGCCTTCAGGAGGCAGGGCATCGGTTCCCGCATGGTGGCGGCCTTGGTGACCCGTCTGGAAGCCGATGGCATCGGCTGGGTCGGACTCATTGCAGAAAGGAAGACGCATCCATTTTATCGCCCCCTGGGATTTTCACCCATGGCCGATTCCGTGCCCATGCTCAAGACATCATGATGAATTTTAAACAACTGACACCGCCGGACTACGCGACCTATCTCCCCTATTTCAAAAACCAGCGTTATCCCCTGTGCGCTTACTCCCTGTCCTCCATCATCGCCTGGAACAATGACGAATACATGCCATTCGGCGCCGAAGATGAAGGTGCGTTCATCGTGGCGGCTGAATTCGAAACCGTCAAAAAGAACCGGCATCTGCTGCTGCCGATCTCACCGGAACGGATGTTTGCCCCCGAGGAACTGGTGGCGGTGGCCGATCTCGCCGGGTACACGGAATACTGGTTTGTCCCCGAGATGTATGTGGACCATTTCGGCGAAAAGGTTGTCGGTCGGCACTTTACGATAAAGCACCAGGGGGCCTATGACGACTATATCTACCGGGTCGACGACCTGGCCGGGCTCAAAGGAAACCGGTATTCCAAGAAGCGCAACCTCATCAAGCAGTTCCAGCGTGATTTTGTGGATCCGGGAAAGGTGGCCATCGATGCCATCAACCGGGATAATGCCGAGGAGTGCCTGCGCTTTCTGGAAGCGTGGTGCCTGGAGCGCGACTGCGACGCCGACGACCAAGTGGATCTTTCGTGTGAGAAGCAGGCGGCCATCAATACCCTGAACCACTTCGATGCCTTCGATCTGAAAGGCATCCTGCTGCGCATCGACGGTCAGGTGAATGCCTTCGGCATCTCCGCCCCCTTGACCCGGGACATGGCGACCTTACAGTATGAAAAGGCTTTCGGCAGCGTCAGGGGGCTGTATCAGTATTTCGACAATGCCTGTGCCCGTATGCTTGTTAACGGTTATACCTACCTGAACAAAGAGAGCGATATGGGTATTCCCGGTCTGGCCAAGGCCAAGAAATCATATCATCCAATCAAGATGGTACGGTCCGTAAAATTGATCCTGAAAGCGAGGTGACGCAATGGAACTCAAGGGGAAAAAAATCCTTATCCTGGTGGAGACCTTCTATAATGAATTCGAGTTCTGGTATCCTTACTACCGGCTCAAGGAGGCCGGTGCCCAAGTGACCGTGGTGGGGTCGGGCAGCGCCGAAACTTATAAAAGCAAGGCCGGGCTTCCGGTAACCGTCGATACCTCGGCGGAGAAGATCACTGTCGCCGATTTTGACGGTGTGGTCATCCCCGGCGGGTATGCCCCGGACCACATGCGTCGGTACCCGGCCATGGTCGGCCTGGTGAAAGGCTTTGCCGAGGCCGGCAAACTGGTGGCCGCCATCTGCCATGCCGGCTGGATGCTGGTATCGGCGGACATCATCCGCGGCCGAACCGTCACGTCTTACTTCTCCATCAAGGACGATCTGGTCAACGCCGGTGGAAACTGGGTGGATAAGGACGTGGTGGTGGACGGCAGCCTGGTCACCAGCCGTACACCCGACGATCTGCCGGCGTTTATGCGGGCCATTATCGGGGTCTTAGGCGGCTGAAGACCGATTACTTGGGGTAGAGACGAATTGCTTGACGATGTTGGTGATAGAATCCATCCCCAAATGATGATTGAACCTGATGTTGACGGCACTTATCTGCCCTTGGGATGGACTTAAACATCATAAGGCCGACTACCAGATCTTGTAGTCGGCTTTTTTCTTCCAGCGCTGGGCTTTAATTGAAGTAAACACCGGCTTTACAAATCGTGTTGTATGGTCTGGCTATCAGCTCATTCTCTATCCAAAGGAAATTGGCAAGGACTCTATCCGGCAATCCTCACCCTTTTGATTTTTCAATGACCGAGCACTAATGGTCGTATTCCTTGGTTTAGATAAAGGAGACGGAAACTATAATATTCTGATCAGACCCAATAATGATAGTGAGATCATTCAGGCAATCCTGCTTGGCGCAGGGCGTCAAGGGCACGTTCCACGTGGGCCGGATCTTTGAATGAGATCATTTTTCGAGCTCTGACCAACGAAAAATCGGGCATTATCTTTAATACTTCAGTGATATGGCTTCGTGCTTCCTCTATACGGCCAAGGCCAACGTAAGTCGCTGATAGGCCCATATGCGCCGTGAAGGGTTCACACTCGCCTTTAAGGCAACGATCGAGGTGTTGTTTCCCTATGGCAAGCGCCTCCTCATAGTGACCCGCCATTCGGTATGCATCGTCTATCATCATTAAATACCAGGCCGAATAGTAGGGACTGAGGCGAATAGCCTTTTCCGCAAGTTCAATCGCCTCCTCGAATCTTCCCGCAGAAGTCATGGTATGCGCCAAAAGGACATGACATAAAGCATTGTTGGGGCCAAGGGAGATTGCCTTCTCGCCAGCGCTGATGGCTTTATCATACTCCCCTTGGGCCAGGTAGATATTGCTCCAGAGCGAATGGACCTCAGGAAGGGTGTCATTGATCGCTGCGGCCTTTTTAGCAATTTCAATCGCTTGTTTGATAGATTCGGCAGGGGCCGCACTCCATCCTATGCTTGCTTCGGCCCAGTGAGTCCAGGCCAGCATGGTCCAAGCAATGTCCCAATTGGGATCCAGCTTTGCGGCCCGTTCAAAGAACTGCTGTGCCCTGAGGTTACTTTGCTTTGTAAACTGCTCAAAAAGGGCAGATCCTTTTATGACGTTGCCCCAGGCCTCAAGGTTGTCCGTAGTACCCCACAGTCGGGCCTGTTCACCTTCCGTAAGCTCAACCTGTAGGGCAGTAAGAATCTTCAGTGTGATTTCATCTTGTAGTGCAAAGATGTCTTTCAATTCTCGATCATAGCGCTCTGCCCATAGGTGATGCCCAGTGGTGGCATCAATCAACTGAGCTGTCACCCTAATTTTGTCGCCGGATCTCTGGATGCTTCCTTCCAGGACGTACTGCACTCCAAGTTCTTCGCTCACTTGCTGGACCTTAACTGGTTTGCCTTTGTAAGTAAAAGTCGAATTGCGGGCTATGACGAACATTTGGGGGATATGGGAAAGGGCGGAAATGATGTTTTCACTGATTCCGTCGGCAAAGTACTCCTGGTCCTGATCGCGACTCATGTTAACGAAGGGTAACACGGCAATGGAGGGTTTATCAGGTAAGGGAAACACCATATTTTCAACGGAGGCTACGTCTTTAGAAATTGGATGAAGATAAAAATTCAAAATCACCCATGCAACAACTATAATAATCAGGATGGAAACCCCGGATAGAACTGCTTTCTGCCACGGCCCCAATTTTTTCCTCTTTTGGCCTAGTGCCTCGACACTGGTTTTAGACTCCGGTCGAATTCGATATACCCTCACAGGATCAGTAATATTTTTGACAATTTGTTTTCCGAGGAACTCAAAACCCAGGTCCAGCTTGTTCTTGACTTGGTCATAGGCTGTGCCGGAAATGCAAATGCCTCCACCTTCGGCTTTACCTTCTATCCGGGCTGAAATGTTGATTCCGTCACCGTAAATACGCTCTCCATCCTCGATGACATCTCCGAGGTTGATCCCGATACGAAACTCCATTTTGCGATTTTCAGAAACCGCAGTATTCCTTGCGCTGATATCCCCCTGTATTGTAACTGCGCACTCTACTGCATCCACAACGCTTGAAAACTGTGCCAGCAGGTTGTCCCCCGGAGAATCCACCACCCGTCCATTGTACTGGTTGATATGGGTTGCCAAAACCCCCCTATATTCTTTTAGCGTGTCAACGGTGGCAAGCTCATCCTCTCCCATGAGGCGGCTATACCCTTTTACATCAGCACTGAGGATAGCACTCAGTTTGCGTTTTCTACGATCTAAGGGCACGGAATCAGCCTTTCATGAGGTTTATTAAAAACCGATCTCAAAATGACGGAAAAATCAGACAAAATAGACGGCCAGAATGAAATTAAGTTGAATGATTATTGTAACAGGTCAGGGGACCGAATTTATTGTAATATAACAAATTGGAGCAGAACGGTAAACCGCGCCAAATTGGGTGACTCCAGGGTGAGGAATCTTGCCAATAGTGCCCAGTTCGCAATCACCGATTTCAGATCAGCGCTGCATTCAGTGTTCCACATGAAAATCTGGGATTGGTCTACCAAGAATAGATTCATTGAAAAGGCTTGGTGCAGGATGGATTACAATAGTTGGAACTATTTGCCCTTGCAGAAATTAAATGGACCTTGCCATCTGATTTAACTATCAGTGAACACTAATAATTTGAATTTAGCAACTGGATGTAATAGGCTGACTTTAAGTGCGGCCCTCTCATTATGCCTTCCTTAAAATGGTCATCAAAGGCGAATTACACAGCTTGTCGCTCCGGTGAATGATTTAGCATTCAATTCCGGGGAGCTGCTTCATACACGGATCGAATATCCTTCTCCCATTCTCTTTTGGTTCCCAATAATGACGGTTCGGTTGCCTCCTGAATTGTATAATCTGTATAGGCCTTTAGATATTGTTTTCCAGACCAAAACCACACTGTAGAACCCCATGATAGGTTGACACGGTCATCATTGATTCCATCAAAAAGATCGGCTCTCCATCCTTCTTCAATCTCATAGCGTCCATTAACTCTTGAGCGATCCGTAACATAAGTCGATAGGTTACGACTTTTAAAAAGGAGCTTCAATTTGTTCTGTTTCAAAATGAAATGGAAATTGGGACGATATACGCCTTTTCGCGAATTGGAAAGCAGATAAAAAACATAGGCTTTCTGGCCGTCTCCAATGTTTTCCACAATGTCACAGTCTGTCGCTGAGACGAGCTGTGAAAAATCTTCCTCTTGGAACTCCCCTGTAATAAGGTCTCCCCAAATAATGCGCGAAACTTCTTTTGGATTTTGGCATGGGACACATTTTAATATATATTGAGTGAGCGCATTGTTGGCCATCGTGTGGCTGTTCTGATTCTGAACCTGGGATACTTGCAAGTCATCCGTTGCGTTACCCTGATTTGACGATGCCACCGGTGCCATGGGCAATAGAAACAATCCCAAAATCAGAACCGTCAGGTACACTATTAAAGGATGTGATTTCATAGTATCCTCCTTTTGAATATGATTTAGGCGAAAGGCTATACCCCTGGCCGCAGAGGTGAATCCTGCCAGAGCTCTGGTAGATTGTTCTGGAAAGCCTTGGTCCCTATCGATTGCGATCAATTGCTTGCCATAGGTCCTGGGCGATATGGTGCCGTGGGAGAGAACCGTTTCGTCGCAAACCGCTTCCCGAGTCCATGTGAGACGGGGCATGATAAACCAGACAACTGGATGGAAGAAATAGAAGATTTTTACCAACTCCTGCAGGCAAATCGCAAGATCATCCCAGCGTTTTACATGCACCAGTTCATGTGCCAGCATCGGTTCAAGGACATAATTCCCGGACGAGCATACCAGATGCTCCGGCAGAACAATCACAGGCCGGAAAAGCCCTAAGGTATAGGTTGGTAAATCTGAAACGACCGCCTTTACTTCTATCGCCCTGTGGATATGTAATCGTCTGCGCCAATCCCGGACGATATCCAGGACAACTGGATCCTGAACTACCTTTCCCTGCTTTGCGGTCTTCCAAAACCGACGGCGGGTAAGAAGGAACAACACCAGTAGGAGAGTGACCACAAGAAAATAGGCAAAGCAAATAATAAGGCAAAGCCCCTTCAGTAGGGTCGGGGACGAAACTGTTGCCCGTGTGTCGTCGATTGTCTTGACCATCCCAGAGGGATCGAGACCATCAGGCACGAAACTTTCGGAAATGGAGGCAGAAATCGGTTTTTGGTGGCCCAGAAGAGTTCGTGATTCATACGGAAAGGCCAGATATTGATGGGGAACCGCGTGTGGCGTTAAAGTCCGGATCAATTGGCTGGCGCTCCAGGGTGTGGCCATATCACTTGGCAGCACCAGGCGTAATAGGATCAGGAGCCACAAGCCGTTCTGCCACCGGGGATATCTTCCCCGGCAACATTTTGCCAATCCCCAGATCAGAGGGAACAGAACCAGAGCATAGCAAGAATTTAGCGATAAGATGGCGAGAACAGCCTGGGCGATCTCATCAGGACGTATCATGACGATCCTCCGTCTCATCCGCCAGGAGTTTTTCCAATTCCCGGATCTCTTCAGGTTTCAGGGCCTCACTCCTGGAAAACAGGGCCACTACCTCCCCATAGTCCAGTTCCAGGACATGGTCTGCAAAAAATTGGACTATCCTGGTAAACCCCGTAGGCCGAGATATGAGTGGGCGGTATAGGAAAACGCCGTGAAACTTTTCCCTTTCCAGCAAATGCTTTCGGACCATCCGGTCCATCATGGTCTTAGTTGTGGAATAGGCCCAGGCACGGGTAGCGGTTACTTGGTCATGGACTTCCCTTACACTCAGTTTTCCACTTTTCCAGATGATTCTCAGGATATTGAATTCCGCTTTAGTTAAATCCGGCAGGGATAGATTCTTAACCATGGGCGCCTCTTTGTTATATGTTAAACTTTCTGTTACATTGTAACATATTCCAAATGCTAAATGTCAAGCCTTTTATGGAGAACGGGCCTCCTCACAAAAAAAAGCGGTATCAGTAAATCCCGAAACAGCATTTGATTAGAGGGTGCTTAACCTCGATTTATAAATGCTAAATCGAACGGAGTTAAATGAGCATTCCGGCATTTGTAAATAGATGGATGGTTTGGATGTAACCTGTACTTTTTAAGCCGCTAATTTTGTTGGGATACCTTGCCAGTAGCTGGCACTGGCACATAAAAAGGCTGAGCACACCATGTGGTGGTCAGCCGGAAAGTCAGTTTGCTACAGATTACCTCAGAAAAAATCATCTATCACAGAAATGTGGCGACCTGAGATTGATTGAGAT
>JAQYWF010000359.1 GCA_030145105.1 Desulfosarcina sp. | reverse complement strand
GCTTGTTCACCGAAGCCCGCTACACGCGGCATCTGTCCCAGGCGGACTTTTTTTCGGCTTTTCAGGATCACCCCATGAGTCTTGAGCATTTCCCGTCCGGGTCGTTGACCTTGCCGCCGGTGCTGAACAGTGAACCGTGAACCGTGAACCGTGAACCGTGAACTTTAAACCCAGAACCCAGAACCCAGAACCCAGAACAGCGAACCGCGAACTGTGAACCGAAACCGCTATTTTCTCGACTACACGCTGGTCTCCCTGTGGCGTCGACGCTGGAAGAACGCCGCCCTGATAGGTGTATACAGCGCCATGGTGTTCTTGATCGCCTCGATCCTGTTTTTCGGCGACAGCCTGCGTCGGGATGCCGCCGTTATCCTGCAGGACACTCCCGAAGTGGTGGTGCAGCGCATGGTGGCCGGGCGGCACGCGCTGATTCCCGAAGCCTACGCCGCGGCCATCGGCCAGATAAGGGGGGCGCGCAACATCCGGCCGCGCCTGTGGGGGTATTACTACCATCCCGCCTCCCAGGCCAATTACACCCTCATGGTCCCCGCAGACTTTACCTATGCCGACGATCAGATCAAGATCGGCCACGGGGTGCTGCGCACCTGGGCGGCGGCACGGGACAACCAGTTGTTTTTTAAGGATAGCGACGGTCAGGCCCTGCCCTTGACCATCGCAGAGACCTTTAGCGGGGAAACTGATCTGGTGACCGCCGACCTGATCCTGATGTCGGCAGCCACCTTCCGCCGCATTACCGGCACGCCTGAAGGATTTGCCACGGATCTGGTGGGGCGGGTGCGCAACCAGCAGGAAACCCGGACGGTGGCTGCTAAAATTGTTGAAATTCTGCCCGATTCCCGTCCCATTCTGCGGGAAGAGATTCTGCGCACATATGATACGCTATTCGACTGGCGCAGCGGGTATGTGCTGGTGGCTGTCAGCGGCGCCATGCTGGCATTTTTCATCTTTGCCTGGGACAAGGCGACCGGCCTGAGCGCTGAGGAGCGCGCTGAGATCGGTATCCTCAAAGGGGTCGGTTGGGACACCGGCGACGTGCTGAGGATTAAGGTGTACGAGGGCATGGCCGTTTCCCTGACCGCCTTTGTCATCGGCGTCATGGCCGCCTATGCGCATGTTTACCTGGCATCGGCGCCGTTGTTTGACCACGCCCTGAAAGGCTGGGCCGTTCTCTATCCGCAATTCCACTTGCGCCCGGTTTTCAATGGCAACACCCTTGGGGTGCTCTTTTTCTTTACTGTGATGCCTTACACCCTCGTCACCTTGCTGCCGGTCTGGCGGGTGGCGATCGCCGACCCGGATGCCGTCATGCGGCAATTGGGATGAATCAGTTGGATTGATTGGATTGGTTTTTTCCAGCAATCAATCATCCAACCAATTAAACTAACAAACCAACCAACTAATTAAACCAACAAACCATTATTTTATGATCGATCTGCAGCATATCAGTAAAACCTATCATCAGGGGCGCAGCAATGCGGTGGCGGCCCTGCAGCCGGTGAGCCTCAAACTGGCCGACGGCGGTTTCACTGTGGTCCAGGGCCCCAGCGGCTCCGGTAAAACAACCCTGCTGAGCGTCATCGGACTGATGTGTCGCCCTTCCACCGGGCGTATCTATGTCGATGGCCGTGAAACTACCAGTCTGTCGGAACACTTCGCCGCGCATCTGCGGCGCCGCACCTTCGGCTTTGTCTTCCAGAACCACAACCTGATCAAGGGGCGCACCGTGCTGGACAACATCATGATTCCCGCCTATCCGGAAGGGGAGCCATTCTCCCGGCTGCGACAGCGGGCTTTGGCCCTCCTCGATCGGCTGAAGCTGGCCGACAAGGCCGGCAGGCAGGTGACGGCGCTGTCCGGCGGCGAACTGCAGCGGGTGGCTATGGCGCGGGCGATGATCAATAGCCCCTCCGTGCTGATTGCCGATGAGCCCACCGCGCACCTGGACACCCGGCTGGCCGATCGTTTTTTGGAAATCGCAGCGGATCTGGCCGCTGATGGGATGACCGTTCTGGCAGCCAGCCATGACCCGCGCGTCTGCAACGCGGATTGTGTCGGCACGTTGATTTCCATGCACGACGGGCGGCTGTTGGACAATAAGCAATCCATGCCATAAAAGGATAGCCAAACAAATTCTTACCGCCGAGCGCGCAGAGGACGCAGAGGACGCAGAGAGCAGGGTTTGAAAAAAGGTATAGGGTGTTTCTTAGTCTGAAAGAATAATACCTCAGCGAACTTTGCGATCTCCGCGGTTAAATTAAGCCACCGCAGAGCACACAGAGGAAGAAGAGAAAATGCTATCCCTGTTAAACCAAATACTAGGCGGAAGGTAACCTTTGATTCTCAACCCCGCTATTATTGCCCTGGTCTCCAACGCCTGGCTGATCAGCGCGGTTACGCTGGCTGCCGCGGTGCTGGGCTTGCGGATTATCCGGCGATGGGACCTAAACAGCACCGCGGGCCTTCAACTGGCCATGGAACGGCAAACGTATTTGATTTCCAGCGTGCTGACGTACCTGCTGATCTTTGAACTGCTGTCGCTTTTCCTGTTTGCCTTTACCGCCGATCGATTGCATTCTCTGTTCATCGGGGCCATGTGCGCGGCCGGCTCCCTGAACGTCAACGCATACGGCTATCCGGCGTTGCAGCTCAAGCTGGTCAATTGCCTGCTTTGTGGGATCTGGTTGATTGTCAACCACGTGGACCAGCAGGGGGAAGACTACCCGCTGATTCGGTTCAAGTATCGTTTCCTGACCGTCATCGCCGGGTTACTGGTCCTGGAGAGTTATCTTCTGACCCAATATTTCAGACACATGCGGGCGGATGTGATCACCTCATGCTGCGGCACGCTGTTCAGCGAAGACACCACCAGCGTCGCCGGTGTAATGGCCGGGTTGCCGCCTTATCCGGCCATGATCGCATTCTACGCGAGTATGGCCCTGACCCTGCGCACCGGAATTCATTTTCTGGTCACGGGGCGGGCAATCCGGTGGTTTTCCGGGTTCAGTGTCGTTTCGCTGGCAGCGGCCCTGGTGGCCATTATCTCGTTTATCAGTGTATATATCTACCAGCTGCCGACCCATCACTGCCCCTTCGACATCTTGCAGCACGAGTACCTGTATGTCGGTTACCCCCTCTACCTCTGCCTGCTGACCGCAGGTATCGGCGGAGCCGGGGCAGGGGTGATTGACCGCTTCCGGCAGCATGCGTCCCTTGCGGCGGTCATCCCGCGGGTTCAAAAAAAACTTTGTCTTGGCAGTTTGGTTGCTTATATTATATTTTTAATGATATCAGGATATCCTATTGTTTTCACCGATTATACGCTTAGCGGTTATTGAACGATGCGGGCCCGACGCCGGCGCCCGGGAAAATGACAATAACGTGGTGACACCATGAACCGAACATCATTGCCAAAGCGTCCTGCCCTCATGGTATGCTTGATCCTGGTGCTGGTGGGGACTGCCTATATGATCGGCCGCCGGTCCGGCACCGACACTCCCCATAACCCTCAGGCCGCGGCGCACGATCGCGAATTCGCCCACGGCGATGCGGGCACGCCGGCTGAAGCCGACGCCCCCTCGGAATTGTATGCCTGCCCCATGATGTGCACACCCCCTTTGGCGGCACCGGGTGACTGCCCTGTCTGCGGCATGGCGCTGGCCCCTGTTGAGGGCGGTGAACTGACGCTTGATCACAACCATGACCTTGCGCCGGTTGCCGGAGGCGACTGGCAGGCTTCCCGGATCGAGCTGAGTGCACAGGCCATCAAACTGGCCGACATCCGGGTGGCGCCGGTGGTTCGCCAGGCGGCAACGGCTGAAATGTCCCTTTTCGGTAAGATCGACTATGACCCGGCACACATGACCAAGCTGTCCGCATTTATGCCGGGCGTCATCGACCGGGTGTATGTCAAACGCGCCGGCCAGTTTGTCCGCTGGGGTGACCCCCTGTTCGACATCTACTCGTCTGACTTGCAAGAGACCCAGAAACAATTGATTGAACTGATGCCATACGTACCGAGTTTTCTGGCGTTTCAGAGCGGTCAACCCCATGTGGCTCAGGAAATGCCCGTGCAGGACCGAAAGCCTGACACGTCCGAGGTGGGCGAAGAACAGCGCAAAGCCGCCTATCGCAAGATGGCGGCGATTCGTCACAAACTGAGCATATTGGGTCTGCCAAAGCGGGATATCGACGAACTGATGAAGGTCGGCGAAGCAACCGGTATCGCCACGGTGTATGCCTCCATGTACGGGCAGGTAGTGGAGCAGAATGCCTATGAAGGAACCTATATCAATACCGGTACGACCATCTTTACCCTGGCGGACCCAAAATATGTATGGGCCCGGTTGGATGCCTACGAGACAGATTTCCCCTGGTTGCGCAGAGGTCAAGAGGTTCAATTCGAAACCACCGCCTATCCCGGTGAGCAATTTATCGCCAAGTTGGTTTACATTGATCCGGTGTTCAATCCCGATACACGCACCTTTGGCGTCGGGGCCCTGCTGGTGGAACAAGGCGGGCGGTTGAAGGCAGGCATGCTGATCCGGGCAACGGTCCGCGCCCAATTGGATGCAACAGGTCAGGTTGCAGCCGGATCAGGCACCAGCACCTTGGCACCGTTGCTGATCCCGTCCTCGGCACCGCTGATCACCGGGCGTCGGGCCGTGGTGTATGTGGCTGTTCCGGGCGAGCTTGGGCAATTCGAAGGGCGTGAAATTGTATTGGGACCCAAGGCGCGGGATCACTACGTGGTTTTAGATGGCCTGCAGGAAGGTGAACAGGTGGTTTTCAATGGGAACTTTAAAATTGACAGCGCCATTCAAATCCTGGCCCGCAAAAGCATGATGACCATGCAGGATGGAGATATCGCGGAAAGCTATCACCACGTCGGGTCGGCCTCAGTCAACCAGGACTATCTCGAGGAGCGACTGCGTAGCCGGATGCCTCAAGATAGAGAAAGCACAGACATGTCCCCGGCGGCGGGCAGCGAAGGGCACACCTTCATCCGCAACCGACGGTCCACGCCGAGTCACGGGCAATCCGCAGTGCAGCGCCGCCGACCGGGCGGTTACGGCGATACGACGCGTCGGTCGACACGGGCGCTGAGCCAGTAGATAGTACGATTGCGGCCGGTTGGCCAATTCGACGATCAAGG
>JAQYWF010000353.1 GCA_030145105.1 Desulfosarcina sp. | reverse complement strand
GTGATTATAAGTTTATTAAGAACAGTGATGGTGTAAAGCAGCAACTTGAAGGTCCGAAAGAGAGAACACCAGAATTCGTAAAGGCCGACATGGTTTTGTCGATCTCAATGATGTCAAATTCCATCTGGTCCAGCACATCCAGCATGTCATCCTGAAAGTCGGTGTCCGCCTTATCGATTTCGTCGATGAGCAGCACCGTCCGGTGGTCAGCCACGAACGCCTGACCGATTTTACCCATCTTGATATACTCCTCGATGTTACTCACATCCCGCCGGCTGTCGCCGAATCGGCTATCGTTGAGCCGGGTGAGCGTGTCATACTGATACAACGCCTCCACTAGCTTCATGCTGGATTTGACGTTGAGCACAATGAGCGGCATGTTGAGGCTCTCGGCGATGGCGTGGGCCAGCATGGTTTTACCTGTGCCGGGCTCGCCCTTGAGCAGCAGGGGCATTTCCAGGGACATGGAGATATTGACGATCTGGGCCAGTTCTTCATCCAGCACGTATCGGGTCGCCCCGGCAAAGGACGCATCTGATGGTTGCATGGTCATGAACACCTCTCACAAGAATAAATGGTAAACTGAATTATAGGCCTTAAGATAATTTTTTTTGAAGGCCAGAGGGAAAAGGTTGTATTGCAATACGCCGACGACCGATAACGCACCCAAAAACTTTATCTTAAAGCCTATCGAACGTTTCGCGAACGGTTGCCGACAGATCCCGAGTTAGCGTCAGTACCCGTTTGGCCAGGTCAAGCGTAAGGGCGCCGACACCGCAACTGGGGGTAATAAAGGACTGGGCACGCAGGGTCGCCGGAGGGATGCCCAGCGATTCAATCTGACGGAACCGCTCCATCATCGCGGCATAGAGCGAATCGACAGTTTCCCGTTCAATCTCCTCGGGGTTCAATGTGGGAACGATGCCCCAGGCGAGACACCGTCCGGCTTCCAGAAACGCGCGAATCTGGGAGCCGTAGAGAACAAATCGGTCGAAATAGGCGTAGGCGTCGAAGTTGACAATATCGGCACCCGATTCCAGCACCAGAGACCAGTCCGTGTTGGCGCATACGTGGATGCCGGCCAGTCCGCCATCGGTGTGGATGGCGTCAACCACCTCCCGGAGGCAGCCAAGGATCTCCTCTTTGGAAATGCTAATCAGTTCGGACGAACCGAAACCAGCCAGGGCCGGCTCATCGATAAAGATGATCACCGGACGTCCCGGTCCGGAAAGGGTGCGGATCTGCCAGCGGGCGTTGAGGGCCAGATGTTTGACCGCCGCCTCGCGCAGGGTTTCATTGTAGAAAATCGCCCGGCCGTCCTGGTCCTTAACGCCGGTGCAGAAGGTAACCGGGCCGGTAACCTGCCCTTTGACCGCCACGGGTTCCGTCTCCATCCGACCCAATGTGTCCATCAGGGCTGCCACGCCCTGGCCGGTGGCCTCAGTCAGCGCAAAACGGGAAGCGGGCAGCCGGTCTGGATCCTCATGGGTTGCCATGTAATCCTCGAAAAATAAAAGCAGGTCGCCGTCGAAGGATTCGGCGGCGGTGTCGATGAAGGTTTTGCTGCCCTGGCTGACCACGCCCGGCATTCCCGGCAGAAATTGCGGCACCATGCCCTCTTCCGGGAAAACCGGCAGCTGTACCCAGAGCGGAATGGCCGGCGTGTAATCCATGATCAGGCGGGAGGCCGCCAGGTGGTCGTTCATGGGGAAACTGCCAATGAGCAGAGGCAGGCAGTCGGGTGTGAACGTCTGAAGCATCGGTGGTTCCTTTCACTGACTTAGGGATACGTCGCTTTTTACCATGGCAGCGGCAGTTTAACAAGGATGCGGTGATTATCTTCCCGAGAATCCGCAACTGGCATTCTCCTTCTTTTTAGTCATCCGGACGGTCGCATACATCGTCGCCTGCGGCAGGAGTCATGCGTCATCAATGCATGTCCGCGGTTTCGCTCAATTTCAATCGGCACCTTTTCACACGGGTCGGATTGACACCCATGGGACACAATGATATTGTCTGGCCTTACATCATACACTTTATGCGGTCACGGTGGGCAAGCCATGGGAAACATTATCTCCCTTGACGAAAAACTTAAATGCACCCAAAAGAAACAAGACGCCATCATCCGAAAAAGAAAGCTGTTGGCCGTCAGGAAAATTTTCCGATGTACGCACTGCGTTTCCAAATGCGAAAAATGCGGTGTCCAGATTACGGCGGGAAACAATCCGGGAGTGCCGGAATACAGGGTCCCTTATAATTTTTGCGACAGCTGTTCAGAGGAGTACGTTGCGTATATCGAAACACTCAAAGGCAAGAAAAACGAGGCCTTTTATTGGCACAACGACGCCTGGATGAAGGTGTGGTCCTCCTGGATCGAGCACCAGGGCGCCGTTGACAGCTATTTGAAGTCAAAAGAGTTTGAGCGACTGCTCGACGAATTGAAACCGAACCAGACCTGATTGGGCACAGCCCCCCAGCGCAACGGCAGGCCGGACCGGGAAAATTACGTTTGAATGCGGTTTACATCAGGAGGAACCTATGTTTGGAATCGGAATGCCGGAATTAATCATTATCCTGGTCATCATTCTTATCATCTTCGGAGTGGGCAAACTGCCGGAAATCGGAGGTGGTATGGGAAAGGCCATCCGTAATTTCAAGAATTCATCCAAGGAAGCGGAAAATGAGACACCGGAGAAGCTGGAGGAGGATAAAAAAGCTTAACCGTTGATTTCTGAAAGGACTGGAATGCCATTCAAGCCGGCTCGGCGGGAGTCCGACCACCCCGCAGGTCCGGCTTTTTTTATGGCCCCGGCAGAAGGAAAATGGATCCAGGCATTCATCGCATCGATAACCATCGCGGCCTCCCTGCCTTACCTGTGTGGCCACCCACCCTTTGGCTGAAGCCCTTATCCGTGTCACTGACTAACGATGGTTCCGATCAAGAAAAGCGATGTGATCAACCCCTCTTGAGACGGTATTTTCAGTAGCGCGTTTCACTGATTCTCCCAACGCTTGATAACCTCCAAAACCTGATCCCCGAACCTTTCCAGCTTGCTCTGGCCGATGCCTGAAATGTCCAGCAGGTCTTCCGGGGTAGCGGGGCGGCGGACCGCCATCTCCTTGAGGGTCTTGTCATGGAAAATTACGTAGGGAGGGATGCTCAATTTTCTGGAAAGTTCCAGCCGAAACTGCCTCAACTGTTCCCATAGTGCCAGTGACGCGGCATCGCTAAACACAGCGGTCGCTATTTTCGCCGTTTTTTTCCTGCCGGCCGCTTTGACCGGTTCCGGATCCCTGCGGAAAATAACCGGCGCCTCGTTCTTAAGAATTTTCCAGCTGTTTTCGTTCAGGCGAAGCCCGCTTCTGGCGGCCAGGTCCGTGTCCAGACAGCCCGCTGCCAGCAGCTGACGAAACACCGCGTGCCACTGCTTCGGTGCCAGTTCCTGCCCTACGCCGAAGGTTTTGAGGCGATGGTGACCGAATCGTTTCATCCGCTCCGTGGCACGCCCTGTGAGCACATCGATGAGATAGACCGCACCGAAACGCTGGCCGGTGCGGTATACACAGGACAGGGCCTTCTGGGCGGCAACGGTACCTTCCCAGGTGCCTACCGGCTCGGTACAATTGTCGCAGCAGTCGCACGGGGCAGTATATGACTCGCCGAAATAGCCCAAAAGCCCTTTTCGCCTGCATTCGGGGCTTTCGCAGAAGCCAAGAAAAGCCCCCAGCTTACGCTGTTGGACCGATTTGAAGGCCTCGTTCGCGTTGGAAAGATCCTGCAGGTGTCGCATGGCCACCACATCGGACATCGAGTAAAACAGCCAGGCCTCGGCCGGCTGCCCGTCACGACCGGCGCGACCCGTCTCCTGGTAATAGGCCTCCATGCTCGACGGCAGATCCAGGTGAATGACAACACGTATGTCCGGTTTGTCGATGCCCATGCCAAAAGCCACGGTGGCAACCATCACCAGTCCGTCTTCCATTAAAAACCGATGCTGATTGCGACGGCGGACATTGGCATCCAGCCCGGCATGGTAAGGCAAGGCCGAAAACCCTTTCTCCTCGAGCCAGCGGGCAGTGGCATCGACCCGCTTGCGGGTACGCACGTATACGATCCCCGCATGGCCGTCGTGTCGCTCGCGCAGTACGGTAAGCAGCTGCTGCTTGTCGTTCTGCTTGATCTGGACGCGGTAGAAGATGTTGGGACGGTCGAAACTGGCCACAAACCGGGCGGCATCGGCCAGGTGGAGTTTGTCTACAATCTCCCGACGGGTGGCCGGATCGGCAGTGGCGGTCAGGGCGATTCGCGGCACTGCCGGGAAACGTTGAGTGACATCGGCGATCTGCAGGTATTCGGGCCTGAAATCGTGTCCCCATTGGGAGACGCAATGCGCCTCGTCGATGGCAAACAGGGCCAGATCCATGTTGGCCAGCAGACGCTGAAATCGATCGGTGAGCAACCGTTCCGGGGCCACATAGAGCAGATCGCAATTGCCACCGGCGGCGATTGCTTCCACCCGGGTGGCATCCTCTACAGAGAGGCTGGAATTGAGAAAGTACGCCCGGACCCCAGAATGGCGCAAGTCTGTCACCTGGTCCTGCATCAGGGCGATCAGCGGAGACACCACCACACCGACACCGGACCGGATGATGGCCGGTATCTGAAAGCAGAGGGACTTGCCGCTGCCGGTAGGCATGAGGGCGAAAACGTCACGGCCGGTCAGCAGCGTGTCAATGATCGCTTTCTGATTATCCCGAAAGGATGGGTAACCGAACACCCGGTTGAGGATGGATTCGGGATTGGCTTCGCTTGGCGGGATTGATCGATTCGAGGTTCCGTCGTTCCAGTCTTCAACCATCGGTTCCGGTATCCCCGCGTCCCCGGGGTCCCAATCAGGCGGTAATTCTTCCTTATGGATTGAAAGGGCCAACCGGTATGCATGACCGCAGGTCGGACATCGGACATCGGCAGTTTCAGCCCGGGCGCCATCGGGGTTGAGGGAGAACGCGGATCGGCATTTGGGACAGCTGATATTCATTCTATCATCCAAATTGCGGATTTAACGAACAATGGAAAAACCCAACCGGAAGGCGTCATTGCGCTCGTTATAGCGGATCAGGGTTTCAGCGTAACCACTGAAGTATTGTGCCTGCAGGTAGAAGTTCAGGCTTTTGCCCAGCAGCTGTGCCATGGGATAGGTTAGGTCCAACTGCACCGATGCTCCCTCTCTGGCCCACCACAGGTGCGAGTTCAAGGCGATCCCTTCCGGATTCATGATGCCCACTTC
>JAQYWF010000365.1 GCA_030145105.1 Desulfosarcina sp. | reverse complement strand
GATGTCGCCGTGACAACCCGGACGGTGTTTATGGGGCGGTATATCTGGATGTCATCGTACGTGCGTCCTCCGGTGATTTGCCACTTTTTAAGCTTGCCGAGCAACGCACTGGCAATAGTGTTCTTCTGGATCTCCTTGGTGCCCTCGTAGATTTCGGTGATCTTGGCATCGCGATAGAAGCGCTCAACCTCGTACTCGGTCATGTAGCCGTATCCGCCAAGCAGCTGGATGGCCTCGTCGGCAACTTCCACGGCGGTGCGGGCGGCATACATTTTGGCCATGGAGGTGAGCTTGGGATCGATTCGTCCCTGGTCGAAGTTCCAGGCGGCCTTATAGGTGATCAGGCGCGCCAGTTCAATCTTGGTGGCCATGTCGGCCAGTTTGTGCTGGGTGACCTGGAACTGGGCGATTTTCTTGCCGAACTGCTCACGCTGCTTGACGTAGGCCAGGGCCCGGTCAAAGGCACCCTGGGCGGTGCCCAGCGCTTGGGCAGCCACCTGGATGCGGCTCTCATCGAAAAAGTGCAGCACGTGGTAAAAACCCTTGTTCTCTTCACCGATGAGATTGGTCAGGGGCACGCGTACATCCTTTAATATCACTTCGGCGGTGGCCATCATGCGGATGCCCATCTTTTCACCCACGTCGGCCGTGGAAAGACCGGCCCGATCCGCTTCCACCAGGATCAGGCTCTGACCACGGTAGCCGGGTTTGGCGTCGGGGTCGGTCTGGCACAGTACGCTGTAAAACCCGGCCAGCCCGCCATTGGTAATGAAGGTCTTGCCGCCGTTGACCACCCATTCGTCGCCGTCTTTGACAGCGGTCGTATTCATAAAGGTGATGTCCGAACCGTGGTCCGGCTCGGTGAAGGCGCCGGCGGAGAGCATTTCACCCTCGGCCACGGCGGGAAGGTACTTTTCTTTTTGTTCATCGGTACCGTTGTGCATGATCAGTTCCGAGGCGAACGGCGCTAAAGCGATGGCGCTGCCGATGGTGGAATCGCCGCGGCATAGTTCTTCGATGACCAGGATGTCCTCTAAAGAACCGAGTCCCTGGCCTGAATATTTTTCCGGAAAATGAACCCCTAGTAGCCCGAGGTCGCAGGCTTTTTTCCATATTTTGCGGGGAAATTCATGCTTTTTTTCCAGCTCGAAGGCCAACTCCTTGTCAAACTCACCCTTGACGAAATCCCTGACCGCCTTTTGAATGTCCTTCTGGGTTTTGTTGAGCTCAAATTCCATTCCATCCCTCCTGCGTTAATTAGTAATTACATCCATTCTGTATCCGTTCAAACAAGGGTTCAAGGATCCAAGGGGTCAAGCGATTCGAAATCACCCTTGCTGAATCGTCGGCGTGTGCTTCCCCAAAATCGATCCTAAATTGAGCGGATTCCCCCTTGATCCTTGACCCCTCGACCCCTTGAACCCTATTTCTTCATCGCATTCTCACGACACATGCCCACGATACTGCGCGTCTGGAAATCGATATACTCGTCGATGCCATAATGGTTGGCCAGAAACCAGCGCCGGAAGGTCCACATGTGTCCCAGCACCGAGATATTGTGGGCCACCAGGTCCAGCCGTCGCGGGCTGATGCGCGGAAGGTCCCCCGACGCCATCAATCGAACCAGTACCCCGGTGAAGATACCGGTGATGCGGATTTCATTTTCCAGCACCACCCGCTGCCACTTGCCTGGCAGCGATTGCGTTTCCTGATAGATCAGCAAAATGTGATCGTTCATTCGATGGCAGACCATGAAGTATTCGCGGATCACCTCGGCCAGGGGATTCTTGCCCCTCTTGGCCCGGTTCAGCGCTTCGGCCACACCCTGCTCGATCTCCGCATGGATCGCATCACAGACCAGGTAAAGGACATCCTCCTTGGTGGCGATGTATTCGTAAAGTGAACCGATGGAGATGCCCGCCACCTTGGCGATCTGTCGGGTGGTGGTCTTGTGGAATCCGTTTTCGATAAACAGGTTCACCGCCGCATCCACGATCTGCCGCCGGCGTTGTGTCACCAATGCCTGGTTTTTGACCTGGGTTGGGATTCCGTTATTTTCGTGTTTTTTCTGATTCATGTTCAACCATTTGAAAAAACGACTTAATTTGTGCTTGCAATCAAAAATCCGAGCGAACGCTCAGTCATATTCTCGTTTTTAATTCAGACCGGTCGGTCTTGTCAACACCAAATATACAATGGCCAAGATCGTTTTTGCGGGTGTTTCCCCAAGAAAAGACACATGCCGCACTTGACAAGATGTAACAGTTGATACAATTTTTAAGTAACAGTTGATATTGAGGTCGCCATGACGCCCCAACAAAGTAAAAAATGGTTGCTGTTGATTCACCAAATCCCCCCCAAGCCAAACGCCCTCAGGGTTAAAATCTGGCGGCGATTACAACATGTGGGGGCCGTTGCCATCAAACAGTCGGTATACGTCATGCCCTTTTCAGAGCAGTCACAGGAGGATCTGAGCTGGACCCTCAAGGAGATTATTGCCGGAGGAGGTGACGGATCGATAGGCAAGGTGCGCTTTGCGGAGGGGCTGACCGATGAGCAGATCATTGCCCTGTTTCAGACGGCACGCAAGTCGGATTATCAAAAGATCATCCAGGATGCGAACACCCTGCTCACGGACTGGTCAGCCGGGAGGATCGACCCCCAGGACCCGGCGGTGAGGGGCCCGGCGCAAGTATTAAAATTGCAGCGTCGTTTCGATGAGGTGGCGGCCATCGATTTTTTCCAGGCACCGGAGCGCTGGACAGCTGAAATGTTAATCCAGGACCTGACGGCACGCCTGTCCGGGCAGCCGAGTAATGAAAGTGCCGCCATTCACAAGCTTGACGGCCTGCGAGGCAAGACCTGGGTGACGCGAAAAAACCTATTTGTGGACCGTATCGCCTGCGGTTGGCTGATCCGGCGATTTGTGGACCAGTCAGCTGTTTTCAAATTCGTCGATGCAGAACCGTATACCCCCAAACCGGACCAAATCCGCTTCGATATGTTCGACGGCGAGTACACCCACGAGGGGGATCGATGCACGTTTGAGGTGATGATCAAGCGCTTTGGGCTCCAGGATCGGGGGCTTGTCCCTTTGGCCGAAGTAATTCACGACATCGACCTGAAAGACGCCCGATACGATCATGCCGAAACGGCCGGGTTTTACGCCATGTTGACAGGCCTGGCCGCATCCCAACCGAATGATGACCAGCGCATGACACTGGGGTTACAGCTCATTGAAAATCTGTATGCCTATTTCCAGAGACAAAAGGGGAAACAGGCATCCTGAAACGAATCGTAAAGGAAACCCGCCATGGGAACTCGCCAACGCATAACGGGCGGCACTGCCGGAATCTCCGGTTTTCTCGCCCTGCAGCGCAGCACCGTCGGCGTGCTGGCCATGGTGGTGTTGGTGGGCATGGGCGAACGCATGGCCGAGCGCTTTCTGCCCATTTACATGCTGGCCCTGGGAGGTGGCGTGCTGGCCATCGGCCTTCTTCAGGCCATGGACAACCTGCTTTCGGCCCTCTACTCATTTCCCGGTGGCTACCTGTCCGACCGCCTGGGCACCAAGCGTTCGCTGTTGATCTTCAACCTGGTGGCCATGGCCGGATTCGCCTTGGTGATCATGGTCCCTGCCTGGCAGGCAGTATTGATCGGGGCGGTGCTTTTTATCTCATGGTCGGCCATATCGCTACCGGCCACCATGAGTCTGATGTACAAGGTCCTGCCGACCAATAAACGCACCATGGGGGTCACCATGCATTCGCTGGTGCGCCGCATTCCCATGGCGCTCGGTCCTCTGCTCGGCGGCCTGTTTATCGGCATATGGGGAGAGCGTGACGGTGTCCGGCTCGGCTTCGGCGTAGCCTTGATCATGTCCATCGTGGCACTGCTCCTGCAACAGCGCATGATCGAAGACGATACGCCGGATGCGCAGTCCACAAACGATGTCTGCAGTCTGACGCCGGAGAAAAATCCGTTGAAACTGTTTCGGCTGATGAACCCATCCATGAAGGGGTTGCTGGCCACCGATATTCTCATCCGGTTCTGCGAGCAGATCCCTTATGCCTTCGTGGTCGTCTGGAGCATGAAGGTGATAACGGCACCGGTATCGGCTGTTCAGTTCGGTCTGCTGACGACCATCGAAATGTCGACGGCGGTTCTGGTTTACATCCCTGTGGCCTACCTGGCCGACCGCAGCGCCAAGAAGCCCTTCGTGCTGGTCACCTTTGTCTTTTTCACCTTGTTTCCGCTGGTGCTTCTTTTCAGTCGCTCTTTTGAATGGCTAATCGTGGCATTTATCCTCAGGGGGCTCAAGGAGTTTGGTGAGCCCACGCGCAAGTCCCTGATCATGGATCTCTCACCGGACAGCTGCAAGGCCGGGATGTTCGGGCTCTATTATCTGATCCGGGATGTTTTCGTCGCTTTCGCCGCATTGGGCGGGGCGTTTTTATGGCAAATCAGCCCGCAGACGAACCTGGTTACGGCATTCGTTTTCGGGATCATCGGCACCCTGGGATTTGCGATTTTCGGCCGCGATATCCAGGTGCTTGAAAATAGCAAGGAGACTGCATGACAACGCAATCGATTCCAGATCCTTCCAAACCGGTTTCTTTCAAGGAAGCCCTAACATTCTGGACCAAGTTGGGCTTTATCAGCTTCGGTGGGCCGGCCGGCCAGATCGCCATCATGCACCAGGAGGTGGTGGAGCGGCGGAAGTGGATCGGTGAAAACCAGTTTCTGCGGGCGCTCAATTTCTGCATGTTGCTGCCCGGCCCCGAGGCCCAGCAGTTGGCCACTTATATCGGCTGGCGAATGCACGGGACGCTGGGCGGCATCGTCGCCGGTGCGCTTTTCGTGATCCCTTCGATTTTCGTCATGCTGCTGTTAAGCTACCTGGCCGTGGCCCACATCGATATTCCGGCGGTGGCCGCCGCGTTCTACGGCATCCAGCCGGTGGTGGTGGCGGTTGTGATCGAGGCGGTCCTTCGCATCGGCAAGAAGGCACTCAAGCACCGCCTGCTCTATCTCTTTGCCGCCCTGGCCTTCGTCGCCATCTTCTTCTT
>JAQYWF010000147.1 GCA_030145105.1 Desulfosarcina sp. | reverse complement strand
GGTGGAGATGACCAATACGGAGGTCATCGTATTGGGCAGCACGTGGCGAAACATGATCCGCCAGCGGTTCAGCCCGATCACCCGTGCCGCCTCCACGTATTCCTTATTTTTTTCCCCCATGACTGCTGCCCGAACGGTCCGGGCATACACCGGCCATTCCGCCAGGCCTATGATGACGATCAGCAAGGGCACGGATAAGTCCTCATAGCGACCGATGCCGAAGGCCAGTTGAAAGATGGCACTGATGAAGATGGCCACCATGAGGTAGGGAAAAGAGAGCTGGATATCGGCGATGCGCATGAGCACGGCGTCGATCTTCCCTCCCAGATAGCCGGCCAGCAGACCGACGACTACACCGAGCAAACCCTGCAAGACCACCGCCCCGCAGCCGATGAGAATGGACAGCCGCAGGCCGTAGATCATGGTGCTGAGCAGGTCCCGCCCCTGGATATCGGTGCCCAGGAGGAAGGCCGCCTCACCGTCTTGTGTCCAGGACGGCGGCAATTCCGAGTTCATGATGTCGATATTGGCAGGATCATAGGGATCGTAGGGCGAGACCACCGGCGCCAGCAGGCCGGTCGCCAGCAGGACCAGCAGGACCGCCAGGCTGAAGATGGCGGTTTTGTCCTGTTTGAAGCTGAACAGCAGATAGGATGCCTTGAATCGTTGCCAGGTTCGGTTCATTATCTTCCCGCAATCCGGATGGTGGGATTCACCAGTCCGTAAATGATATCCACCACGGTGTTGACCACCACGAAAACGGCCCCCACCACCATCAGGTAGGCCACCAGCAGGGAGATGTCCGATCGTTCGACTGCCTCTAAAAACATAAAACCCATGCCCTGCCATTGAAAAACGGTTTCGGTGAGGATGGTAAAGGCGAACATGATGCCGATCTGGACGCCGAACACGGTGATCACGGGCAGCAGGGTGTTCTTGAAGGCGTGGATAAACCAGATGCGTTTGCGCTGCAGGCCTTTGGCCCAGGCAAACTTGATATATTCGGTCTCTAAAACCTCCATCATCTCTGACCGGATCAGGCGGATGAAGAGCGGCAGCATGATCGAGGCCAGGGAAAAGCTGGGCAGGATCAGGTGCATGATGCCGTCTACGGTTAGCAGGCCGCTGTCCCATCCTCCGATTGCCACCGTCTCCCCACGCCCGTATGAGGGCAGCCAGCTCAGTTCAACGGAGAAGATATAGATGAGAACGATGGCGGTGAGAAACACCGGCACCGACACCCCCAGGGTGGAAAATGCCATGGTGAATCGGGAAAAGGCGCTGCGTGGATAGATGGCAGAGAAGACACCGATGGGCAGGGATATGAAGATGATGATCAGTGCCGCACCGAAAACCAGCTCGAGGGTGGCCGGGGCCTTGGCGGCGATGACCGCAAGGGCCGGCTTTTTATGAAAAAACGACAGGCCCAAATCTCCCTGGACGGCATTTTTGGCGAAACGGAGGTATTGGGTGACAAACGGATCGTTGAGGCCCAGCTTGTCCCGCAGCAATTCCCGCTCGGCCGGTGTAACCCGTTCGCCCACCAGGTCCCGGACCGGATCGCCGATCTCGCTTTTAATGGAAAACCCCACCAGGCTGATGATCAGCATGACGAAGAGGGCCTGGGTGATTCGTCTAATTATAAATGCAAACATGTTATTGCATTCCAATCCGGGTAAACCGGAAACAACAAATCTGAGTCAAATAACAAAATACAAAAACCAAATTTCAAATAAATTCCAAATTCAAAATCTCAAACAACATAAAAACCAACTATGATCTGCTATCATTTATATTTTCAACTATCTACGGTAATGGTGTAATGACATTTTTATTGCTTGAGGGAAGTATAACGTCCTTTTATCAAGATCATAAAATTTGGAATTTTGATTTTTATTCGTTGTGATTTATTCACTTAGGGGCGGCGGGGTGGTATCCTCTATTGACGGATACCACCCCACGCTCCCTTTACGTGTCGAAACGTATTTCAGGGTAACTAATTCACCACGAGGTCTCCGAAATAGGGGAAGTTCATGGTGTTGATGATCGGCGCCACGCCCACGTTCTTCTTGGCGCCGTAGGAGTGGTTCTGCCAGTGAAAGGGCACGAAGGCTGCATCGTCGTAGAGGATCTGCTCGATCTGCTGCAGCATGGCGCCACGTTTGTTCAGGTCGGTTTCGCTCTGGGCGGCCAGGGTCAGCCGATCCACTTCCGGGTTACAATAGTTGCCGCTGTTGTACTGACCGTAGCCGGTCTCCTTATCGGGGCACATGATCAGGAATTCGGAAAAGTTGCCTGAATCCTCGGTGTCCGAATGCCAGCCGATCATCTGGATGTCGGCCACCTGGGCGTCGAATTCATCCCAGTACTGGGCCTTGGGCATGGTCTTCAGGTTGACCTTGATCTTGATCTTGGCCAGCATGCCCACCACGGCTTCGGCGATCTTCTCGTCGTTGACGTAGCGGTTGTTGGGGGCGATCATGGTGCATTCGAAGCCGTTGGCAAAACCGGCATTCGACATCAGGGCCTTGGCCTTTTGCAGGTCGTAGCGGGGTCTCAACTCCGCATTGTAGCCGGCGTAGCCCTTGGGGCTCTGCTGGCCGGTGGGGGTGGCGGTACCCTTCATGATCTTTTTTACGATGCCATCGTTGTTGATGGCGTGAACGATCGCCTGGCGGACCTTTGCCACCCGGAACTCGGGGCGCCGTTTCTGGTTGAGCTGCAAGGTGATGATGCGGCCGCCGGGATAGGTGAACAAGTTCACCTTGGGGTCTTGTTCGATGCGTTTGAAATCCTGGGGGGGCACCGGGGAGATGAAGTCCACGTCACCGGAGAGCAGGGCCGCCACGCGGGTGGCGTCTTCCTTGATGGGGGCCAGGATGATCTGGTCCACGTTGCCCGGCGAGGCGGTGTCCCAGTAATCGGCAAAGCGGTCCAGAACCAGTTTCACACCCTGCTCGCGATCGGTGACCTTGAAGGGGCCGGTACCGGATTCGTTGGCCAGGGCGAAGGAGGGGCCGACCTTGACCATGGCATCCTTGGGCTGTCCCGATGCGTCGGTGCCGCTGTAAAATTCACTGTCCATGGGAAAGATGTAGGTGCACATTCTCAGCAGCAGGGCGTAAGGCTTTTTGGTTTTGATGTCGATGGTGTAGTCGTCTACGATCTGTGCGTCGGTAAAGAGCTCGAAAAGCCCCTTGAAGTCCACGCTTTTTTTCAACCGATCCAGGGTGAACTTGACATCCTTGGCTGAAAAGGTGTTGCCGCTGTGAAACTTAACGCCTTTACGCAGAAAAAAGCGCATGGTCAGGTCGTCGATTCGCTCCCAGCGGGTGGCCAGGCGCGGTTCGATGGACATATCCTGGGCATAGCGGACCAGCGGATCGAACACCCAGTGGGAAAACTGCAACATGCCGCCGGAAAGCTGCACGTGGGGGTCGAGGGATACCGGGTCGGCATCCAGTCCCACTTTCAAAGTGGCGGCACCGGCAAGGGTCCCAAAGCCGAAAAGCACAGCTAGGGTCAGGGTTACTGCAAGACATTTTTTCATTTAGCTCCTCCTCCTGGTTGTGGTGATGATGGCAACCTTACAGCGGGCAATGCCTGCGGTTGGCCGTTATTTTGACAGATCCCTATTATCCATTCGATCGGCCTCCCATCATCAGATGGAACGCGGCCGAACAACGCCGGTGACGGCGGCCATGGCGGATGGTTCGGGATGGTCCATATACGCGGTAAAAGCCTCAGCATATCCATAGGACCTGAATAGCTGTATGAAGTAACGGATCAGACTGTCGGGATAGTTCTTTTTCAACTGTGGGTCGATGGCACTGCGGCACAACCGGGTTTCTTTTCTGAAAAGATCGATCATGGCCGGTGAGTCCGAGGAAAATCCCTGCAGGTTGACCTGTTCATTGGTGGAATCGTAGTCATGGCTTTTCTTACCAAAGAAAAATACTTTCGGATCATCGTGGTCGTCACCCTGGATCATGTAGTCGAACCAGGGACAGCGTTCCATGATCCAGGTGCGGTGCTGATCCGGGTTGGCCCGCATGGCGGCGGCGGCATTGGCAAAAAAACGCAACGCCAGTTCGGGCTGATTTCCCTGGTTCGCATCCATGACCTTTTTAACGTAGTCCTCCAGGCATTGCCGGCAGATATAGGTCTCGAACCGGGTTCCTGCTTCACAGCTCAGTTGAAAAATCGCCTTGCGCTCCTTGAACAGGGCGCTGGTAAACGCATGGTAGAAGCTTTTATCCGGCGGATCATTCTCGTTTGTGTCGGCCTTGCGACCCAAATAAAGTTCATTGGGCATGAACAGGACCGATGGCGCTTTTTTGACCAGTATCTTGGTGCCGCCCATGCGCTCCATGGGCGACAGCAGCAGTTTGACGTGAATGTCATCGTACAGCGAGAGCGTATTTCCCTGTATTTTGCGTTTCCGGTTATTCTGCAATATTTCGGGAATGTCCGGTTCGTCTAAAGCCTGATAGTCATATCCGGCCAGGACCGTGTTGATTTCTTCGATGGAATGGTTCAGTGCCAGCATGATGGAAGCGATCTTATCCTTGCCCGGCCGATTGATGTTGTCGTTAATCAGCTTGGTCAGGTAGGTGTGTGAAATCCCCGAGGTTTTGCTGATGGTGTTCAGCTTGAGACCACTATCATTGATGATGCCGCGGATGATGTTTTCAAAAATACGCATGGTTGTTGTGGCGGATAACGGGTTGCCGCGCGTCAGGGACGATGAAATGGATATAACCAAATTGCATTAAAGATGCAATATTTTTCTAAATCAGGTTGGAACGAAAATGAAACAAGACTAAACTTTTCCAATGGTCGGCTACAGGTCCCCTTTTGTTCTAACCAGGGTATAGAGCAACGCGATGGGTTGTCCCGGTTGTCCCGGTTTTTTGTCGATAATCACCTTCCAGGAGGAATGTTCTTCCAGTTTCCACATCATCTCGTGAATTTTTGCCAGCGCGCCGCCAGCATCTCCACCGATGGTGTTGATGGTTTCGGAATCCTGAAAAGAGACATCCTCGTTTTCATTCGTGCCAGGGCCAAGACCCACCAGAACGGATCCCTCCCCGATATCCACCAGGGCGCGGTTGATCGCCGCCGACAATCGGGGGGCGATGGGCGACAGTTCCATGTGGATCAGTTTTGATAGTTCATACGGGGTCATTTAAGGTCAATCTCCTGTCGAGTGTACTGATGGGACCAAAGGGCTATAGAATGGCCAGCAGACCATAGATATCTTCTTTGCGGGCAAAAAAATCGGACATAATGCGGTTTACGTTTTCTTCTGACAGGCCGAGTTGGTCGCAAACCCGATCATCGTGGACGTAACTGCCACAGAACAGCTCTGCGTTGAGGCCGGACATCGAACACATGCTGTCGGCCAGGTAGACCATTGCGATTTCTTTAGGAATGTCGGTCGCCTCGTCTGTCAGGTGGTGTTGTTGAATGGTTCCGGCCAGGGCTTCGCTGAAGTTCCATTTTTCGGCGATTCGCCCGCCGAGATAGGCATGATCGATGCCCAGTACCTGGCGTTCGGCCGAAACCAGGCTCAGGCTGCCGACCGCCATGGCCTCGCGAATCATGGCCATGGCTTCACCCATGTGCCGGTCCAGGACGATGATGCCGATGTCTTTGAGCAGTGCTGCCGTAAAAACGGTGTGCTTTTCCGGGGCCGCTATGGTTTCAGCGATGGCACTGGCCATGAGGGCACAGGAGACGGACTGTTTCCACAACTGGCCCTCCTCGAGGCCATACCCCTGGTAGGCGGATTTCAGCGGTTTGGTTACACTGTTCAGCAGCACAATTTCAACCACCCGTTTCAACCCCATAAGAACCACGGCATCATGCACCGAGTCGACTTTTTTCTTGAACCCGAAGGCAGCTGAATTGGCCAGTTTGAGCAAGTTTGCGGTGACCAATGGTTCGTAAAGGATCAACGCTGTAATCTCAGAAATGGGAACCTCCGGGTCGTCGACCAGATCCATGAGTTGATGAATCACCTGGGGTACCGGTTCAATCCTTTCGCTTTCCTTCAACAATTGATCCAGTGACAGCATGGCACGTTCTCCTTTTCTTTACCCTCTACCTTTTTTTGACCCTGAGTTCAAGCCAATGGACCATATTCACAGACCCTTTCCACAGCCTCTTGTGGTCGTCAGATAGAAATGCAAGCGGGCCAACCCATCAGGCAAAAATTGCCGGATCATCGAAATAAACAGACGATGAGAATAGAAAAGCGTAATTATTTCAGTATTATATTTTAATTCTTCGGGTGTGTACGGATGTTGCATAAATCGTTATGGATGTTAATCTCAATGATCTGGAAGTCGGAAGATGGCAGAATCCGCTGCGCTGGTGCCCATACCCTTTTACCCCCCGGTCCGGACCGGCACCGGCACGCTTTTCACATTCGGTGAATCATCCAGACACCCGGTACGCCTCGAGCAGCCGGTGCGGGCGGTGACGCCCGAACCGGACGATGGCCTGATATACAGCGGTGGCGGTCGTCTGGTTGCTGATTTGCGGATTGGCACGCGGGTGAATATCTATGTCTGAACGCCCCCTCCCATAAGTCGAAAAGCCCGTTTTTCTATCCTGCAGGGTGCCCTCGTCATGGTATTGTCTGGTGTTTATTGTTGACAACCAGGCCAACTATGATTGTATTTAATCATTTGAATAAATAAGGTTTTCCAAGAATCCAACACGCGGAGGAAGGCATATGGAAAGAAGACAAGCCGAAGCGCGTCGGCAGGTTCATGTGTTCGTCTCGAAAGATCGAAGAGATGGGCCCTACGAAAGAAGGGAAGGCGAAGCCAGGCGCCGGGAAAGGGAGCGGGAAAGAAAAAAAATTGAAAACATCCGGGCTTTCAAGGATAAGGACAAAGCGCCTGCGCCGGCCGCACCGATGATAACCCAAAAGCGATTGATTTATGTGGGTATGGTTGTGCTGGTCTTGGTTGTGGCCTTGTTTCTGATCCAGTGATCCCATCGCGACTGGAAGCCGCTCCAACGCTTCTTGCATCTTTAGGGGAAGATTTGGCCATTTGATATCGCACCAGGATGACGCTTCAACGGGAGGGTTGGTTTTCGTAGGAGCGGTTCATCGTAGGAGCGGCTTCCAGCCGCGATGATCAAAGGGCATTGGTCTTGTGCGATCAATAAAAAGCCCCGGCAGCCGAAAGGGCCACCGGGGTTTTTTCATTCAACTATTTTTTTGTCAAACTGAGCAGATCCGAAAGGAGATGCGCCGAATCCTATCCGGTTCGACAAGGGGGCTTAGAATTCCAACGTCATCCTTGCATAAAAGGTGAGGTTGTCTTCGATATCGGCGTTGGGATTGTCCTGTTTCCAGTAGTCACCGGCGTCAAGGTAGGCGACCACGCCCCAGAACTTGAGGTTGCTCATCATATCCCACTCCAGGGTGAAATCATACTCGGAACCATGATCATCGTCCCACTGATTTTTGTCGATTGGCCCGGCGGCGGGATCGAGGTTGTAATACGGCGCATCGTCAGCCTTGGAATTGACGTAAAGAAACCCCAAATTCAGGTTGTCCAGCAGTTGGTACTTGGCGCCCAGCCAGAAGGCCTGATAACCAGCGGTACCGGTTAGCGTTTGGCCTCCACCAGCCACGTTCCCCAGGGGGATTCCCCTGGAATCGGTGCCGCCAAGCGAGCTTTGGAGGTTGGAAACATCCGAGGTGAGCAGGAAGCCGTGTTCCAGGTCATTGCTGCGCTCTAAATATCCGGCAGCACTCGTCTCGCTGTCCGAGTAGTCGCTGTCGCCCTGGACGTACGTATAGCCGCCGTTGAATGTGAAGCCGGCAATGTCGTACTTCAGGTCGACTGTCCCTAACAGGGCGCTGGCATCCAGACTGTCGAATACCTCGCCACTGACGGGATCGATTTCATTTGCATTCAAATCAATTTTACCCCATCCGTAGATCAGTTCCGCCTCTACAGAAAATGGACCGAAGGTGCCCTTAAAGTAGGGATCGAGCAAAAATATGTTTGCATTGGTGCGTTCAGGACCGTCTGCTATCTGTGCACCCTGGGCAGCGGCGGCACCCTCGGCGCTTAACGCAGCTGAATTGAGATCATACAGATTGATTCCAGTCCCAGTCCCGGCTGCAACTGCTGCTGCCGCGGCAGGGTCAAAAGGGGCAGCCTGCACAGCTGGTGCAAGTGGTGGAGGAACCAATTGTAGAAGTTGATTATATGAGCCCGTATACTGTCCCCTTGCCGTCGTTGCAGCAGCGGACAGTTGGTTAAAATTGGTTAAGCCTGACTGAAACCTGCGTAATTCTTTTTGGGTAACAAAATTACCGATGTCATAATAAGAAAACAACAGGCCGGTTGACCAATTTTCTTTTCGGTAGGCGCTGAAGGCATAGTATTTAGTATAATCCTGATCGGAAACAATCGTTCCTTTGTCACCTTCAGCATTTTTCTGTGCCACGAGGCCGGAGATGAAATCACCCACGGGCACGACATACATGAGCCGGTCTTTATGAAAACTGTTGCTGCCGTGACTGGCTGTCGTGTCGCCCAATCCAGTTCCCCATGCGGAATCGATATAGCGGCCGGCGATGAATCCGCCAATGGGGGTTTTGATGGTCAGGTAAGCGGCTTTCCAGTCAAAATTCTCATTGTTGTCCGTTTCGGGTACCAGTGGGTTGCTGGCGGCTTCATCGTCCGGGGCGTTGGCAACGGTGCCCCATACGTGGTCTTCGAGGGCGGTGAACTGGGTGGTGAGGGTGATGTTGTCGTTGACTTTGAACACCGGCTTGGCCATGAATTCCATGGTTAAGTAGTCGTCCGTAGCATCACTATCCTTGAGGTTTGGGTTGGAGTTGTTGAAATACTCTATAAAATAGTGGCCCGAGACCTCAACTTCCAGGGCCATGGCCGGGGCAGCGATCATCAGCGCTGCGCAAATGGCAACCATAAACCTAATCTTTTTCATCTTGCTCCTCCTTGTTAGAATCCTGGTAATGGTTCACCTGTTGATCCAACTAACCGGAATACGCGTGATCACCTCCTTTTGGTTGACGGGTAGATGCAGTTGTCCAGGCTGCACCGACAATCCAGCATGTGGCTGACATCGGTCAAATTTTTGAAAAGTTTAGTTCTTATAAAGAGAATGGATCTTGATTTAAGATCCGCTGGTATCGACTTGAAACAACCAATCACAAGCACCAAATCTCAAATAAATGCTAAATCTCAATTTCCAAACCCCAAACCACACCAACAACCCATCGCAAGTTATGGTTGATTCGTCAGGTCGTTTGGCATTGGGTCATTGGGATTGGTTTGTTATTTGTTTTTTGGATGTTGAGATTTTACCTCTTGTCGGTCCCCACTACTTGCCCGACAACGCGCCGATCTGTTCGACAACGATATTGCTCGACTTGGTCTGGGCGAAACCGGTGCTGGCCGTCATGGCGTAGACGGCCTCCAGGCGGCCGTCGCCGTCCAGGTCCGTCAAGGAGAAATCGCTGATATAGCCGCCGATCTCTTCGCCGGTCCAGATTTCTTCCATATTGACCTTGTTCCAGCGCAGGGCGATCACCCGCCCGCGGGTGTACTTGCGAAAGCGCTCCACAAACCCCCTGGCCGCATCGCGGTTGTGCACGGTGACGACTTCGACGTTTCCATCGCCCTCAAGATCGGCAACGATAAAGCGCTGGGTCAGGTAAGTATGATCTTCGTCTCTGACGTCGGTGGAGGATGGGGCTGTGAGAAACAGCGGGTTGCCGCCAAGGGTCTCCTGGCCGGCCCACAAGGGGCTGCCGGCCGGATCGTAGATGCGCAGCTTGTCTCCGGTCGAATAGGCGATGGCCCTGATTTGGCCATCGTTGAAAATGTCTCCCCGGGCAAACCGGTAGATGGTCATCTCCCGGGGCAGGGGCAAACGGCGGCCGGCCTGATAGTCTTTGCCGGTCCAGGTCAGTTCGAATACGCCGGGCTGAAAATGGGTGTAGGTGTAAAGGCTGCCGGTGTCGTTGGCCGAAGGCGCGCCCCGACGCTGGCCCATCAGTGTCGCGCCCTTTTCAGGATCTTCGCTGACCCGAAAGTACCAGCGCTGGCCGTTGGCAGTGGCCTGCAGTGCGGCGCCGTTCCATTCGAGCACGACCGAGTCCAGCTTGTTGTATGCGTCCAGCCGGGTGACGAAGATTTCGGCGGTTCCATTGCCGTTGATGTCCCCGGCGTCGACGGCAATGATGCTGTGGCGCTTGCCGGCATCGAAGGCGGCCAGCCGATTCAGTCGGTCGCCGTCCCGGTATTCCACGACGATCAGTTTCTCATGGGCGAAAACGATATCGGGTCGGCCGTCGCCGTCCACATCACCGGTGGCCAGGGCGCGGATGGTGCCTTTGAAGGGGTTGCTGGTCCACAGGGCTTCAGGTGATTCCATCGGTTTCTTGACTGCTGCCGTCTCCGTTGCGAGAACCACGGGAGCAGCGGCCGTCACCGGTGCTGCCGGTGTTTGGGGCGCTGTCGCAGCCGCAGGCGGCAGGGGCTGTACCGGTTGAACGGGGGGTGCCACCTGGGGGATCATCACCGCCGGTGCGGCCGCAGTGGGTGCCGCCACTGTGGGGGCGGCGGCGGCGGACAGGGATTCGATGTACTGGCTCACCTGTGTGGCAAACTGGTTGACGTGCATGAGCACATCGCCGCTGCTCTGGCCGAACTGGCTGTACTGCAGTGCCGTATCGCCGGAATCAACTGCTGTCAGGGTGACATCGGTACTGGCACTGTCGCCGAACACGGTCAAACTGCCGGTGACCACATAGTCGGCATTCAGATCGCTGGCCATCTGGACGGGATCTTTACCCGGGACC
>JAQYWF010000142.1 GCA_030145105.1 Desulfosarcina sp. | reverse complement strand
GGATGAAAGAGGAGCTTCTTGCCGAAAACCCGTACCAACGTGATCGCACATTCATCCAGGATAAAGCGTTTGTGTTCTACCTGGAGGGCAAGAAAGGCGAGCAGGCCAGGGAATGGCGCAATGGGTCCCAGGAACTAAAGGACTACAAGGACTTCGACATCGAGTCCCGCAAGCGCGCCCTCAGCTTTATCCGGAGCAACGCCGAAGCGAAGAAGCCCTTCTATGTTGCCTGGTGGCCGTTGTGGATGTCCTTCATTGGCGAGCCGAAAAAAGTCACTCTCCAGCGCGGCATGGTCGGCGAGGAGTATCAGCGTATCATCGAGCCAGACATAGCAGCACTGCGCGTGACACTTGAAGAACTGGGTATTGCAGAGAACACGCTCATTGTCGCCATGTCCGATAACGGCCCCATGACCCACAATCCACCCCCAGGTGCCGGCCTTGGCGAAGGGATTTTCCGGGGCGGCAAAGGCGACTTCACCGAAGGTGGTGTGCGCGTCTGTGCCGCGGCGCTCTGGCCGGGAATGATCGAACCGGGGCAGGTCGTGGGCGACATGATCCATGAAGTGGATCTGTTCACCACCTTCGCACGACTGGCCGGCGCCACGCAGTACATCCCGACCGACCGTATAATTGATGGAATTGACCAGACGGCACTGCTGCTGAAGGGCGATACTTATGGGCGGCGCGATTACAATTTCATCTATCAGGGGCCGGACCTGGCCGCCACGGTTAAGGATCACTACAAGATTCACTGGACTTCGAATGATCCCTCCCAGGCCAAGTCGGGACTAACCGCCGTCTACGATCTATACAATGATCAGCGTGAAGTCCATCCGATCGTGGTGGGGGGATTCCACATGAAGGAACCTTTCAAGCGGATGCGCGCCAGGCATGAGCTGTGGAAAGACAAGTACCCGGATCGGCATCACAAACGCGCACCAGCTTACACCGGCATCGCCAATGCGAGGCCTGAAACAATTGCGATTTCACAGCCGCCCGCGGCATTGAAAGTGTTGCCATTCGACGTACTCGAGTTCATCGAGAAACTGGACGACCTGCCCTACGACGCGACCGGCGACCCGGGTCCTGGGGAGTAACGAAGCGATGAAGACCGACCGGCGATGGGGTCGCGGTTGACGATTTCAGCTTCAAAAATCCAACCAAGGCAAAAAAAATTGACCTGGAGGATATTTCCGAGATGGATGAATTACCGACGCATTTTGTGATTGGAGGAAAGAAATGATCATGTTGAAAAGATTTGGTTTTATACTGCTGGCAGGAACCATCTGGCTTGGTGGACTCGAATTCAGAGAGTGGCGTGGCGGAAATGAACTCCGAGAGACATCTTCGACCCTCGGCGGCCACAGCTTCGTCTCGACTGCTGAGGCAGTCGTCGGGCGTCCAGTAACACCGGTGAGCGTTGCCGGAGTGGCGCGGCGCACAGCGAGACGTAATTGAGCAGTTGCGTATCTGCTCGAACCGTTTGAGAACGGCTGGGTTGAGGGTAAATCAATAAAGAGAGGTATCCCATATGATAGCAAAACAATTGGCGAGTCATATTGTCAGGCGACTATTACTTGGAGGAGCGGTAGTCACGAGCCTGTGTTTTTTGGCCGCTCCGGCAATGAGTGAGCAAGGCATCGATCCAGAGGCCGATAAAATTCTGAAGTCGATGTCGACCTACCTGGGTAGTTTGCCCGCTTTCACCATGGCAGCCGATATCGACAACGAGATCGTCGATCTCGAAGGACAAAAACTGCAGCTCAGCAGCGCAGCGGCCATTACCATGCAGCGTCCGGGGAAGTTGCATATCCACAGGCAGGGCGCTTACGCGGATGTAGAGATTCTATTCGATGGCGACGCCCTGACGCTTTATGGCAAAGGCAAAAATGTCTATATGCAGTTGAAAAGCCCTGGAGACATCGATCACGCCATCCGGACAGTAGAATCCGAAACTGGACTCGATGCACCCGGCGCTGATCTTTTGTTGGAGAACGCATATGCTAATCTTACAGAAGGCGTAACCAGCGGTGCCCATCTCGGCACCGCTTATGTGCACGGGATCGAATGCCATTACCTGACCTTCCGTGCGCCCAAGGTTGACTGGCAGCTGTGGGTGCAGACCGGCAAGACCCCACTGCCCATGAAATACATCATTACCACCAAGTGGGTGACCGGAGCACCGCAATATTCGGTGCGCTTCCGAGACTGGAACGTCAAGCCGAAAATTACGGCAAACCAGTTTACGTTTATGGCACCTGCGGGAGCCAAAAAAATTGACGAAATCCCAGTTAATGCAGTGGGAGAACTTGTCGAAGGGGGCCAATAATGAAAATCAGAGCAAGAATTTGGCTAATTGCAATAGGATGTTTGATCGCTGCAGGTCTTGTTGTAGATGGCTGGTACCCCGACGGCATCGTTATCCGTGAAGCCGAGGCGCGCATCGGCAGGCCGGCTACCCCGGGCAGCGTGGCCGGTGTGGCCCGTCGAACGACACGACGAACAATCCGTCGATCGACCGTCTACATCGCCTCCTTGCCGCCAAGCTGCACGACGGTGGTCATCGAAGGAACGACCCTTCAACAGTGTGGTGGTACATATTACCAACCATACAATGGTCAGTACATGGTTGTGTATGTTGATTGATCTGCATGCTTCCCACAGATATTGAACCAAAGGTAAGCCGTTGATATTTTCATGTTGTGGCAGTAGGCTTAAAACAATATCGAGGCCGTACATGCACATAAAACGCAAAGATGTTAACCGCGTGCTGATCGCCTGCATTTGAATTCTTTTACTCTCAAGCGCTTTGGCTGTAGCCGCCGAAGAGAGTGGCGGGGAAAACGCCAGCAATCCGCTGGCCAAGGTCAAGAACACCGATTTGCGGTGGCAATATCTGGATCTGGATGGCGGCCATGTGAATGACTTTTTCATCGATGGTGCATTTATGGCCAACGACAAGCTCAAGATAAAGTACGAACTCCATTACTGGGAAACCAACACTACAGGGAATAGTGAGACGGATTGGGAATCGGTCATGCTGAAGGGCATCTACTTTCCAAAAGAAGGTGCCTGGGGCGATTTGAAATATCGTTTGGCACTTGGTCTGGAATGGAGCGTGGACTTGGGCGATCAAGACAAAGGCATCGGGTCAGGTTCTGACGAATTAGCGCCTTTTGCCGGTATTGCGCTGGGGTTTCAGGGAGGCACGATGCTGATTCCCCTGGTACAGCAATTCCTAAGCTATAGCGGCGAAGATGTGAATACAACAGCCTTCCGTCTGATTGCGATAAAATCGCTGCCGGCGCAGACGTGGCTCAAACTGGATGCCAAAGTTCCCATCGATTGGGAAAATGATCAAGCTGTTCCGGCAAACGCGGAACTGCAATTCGGTAAAAACATCAATCAATACCTTGCACTTTATGTGGACGGCCTGGTGGGTATCGGCAGCGACAAACCATACGACTGGGGCGTTGGCACTGGCCTGCGTTTTAAATACTGAAGTGCACCGGGTTAGGTCAAAGGGGATTTTGAATGGCTATTTTCAATAAGGACAACAAACTGGTTGGGAAGGCTAAAGATGCGGTTTCCCGAGCAAAGGTCGTCAGTGAGGAGAAACTTGCTGATCTCATCCTGAAAGCTGTAAATAAGCAGAAATGCGTTAACGATATACTACACCAGAGAGGCTCCGACTATCGTATCAATAGTATAGATGTAGAAGTAGGGTTGCCGCCAAGATAGTTTTTGGCATAACGAGTGTCTCCGGCACGGATTGTTTGGAGGCTGATGGTGATGAGTAATATATGGCGACGTGATCGTGCCAGACGTCTTTTTCAACTATGGATGATCGATAGGCCTTAACAACCTGGCAGAAGCGATTCAATTTTGCATAATGACTTACCGACATAGGGTCCACGTACGGCCTGAATCATACGGATATCAATACATCCTCTTGGAGCAGTATCTTATTAGGCGAGACACTTGAGAAAGGAAGCGCTGATGATACGGTGGCATGCAATAACCATAATCATGATCCTCTTGATTACCGGATGTACGCATATCGGCCCGAAAACCGTACCCCGCGACCGCTTCGATTACAATACGGCGATCGCAGATTCCTGGAAGGAGCAGACCCTGCTCAACATCGTTAAACTGCGCTATGCGGACATGCCGCTATTCGTAGAGGTGGCCTCGATCGTGAGCGGCTATACCCTGGAAGGGTCGGTCAGCCTTGGCGGCACGGTCTCTTCCAACACGGCGATTCAGGGGGACTTCCTCTCGCTGGGCACGACCGGAAAATACACCGACCGCCCCACGATCACTTATGCGCCGATCACCGGTGCGAAGTTCAACGAGAGCTTCATGACCCCCATTCCGCCAAAAGCGGTCCTGTTCATGCTGCAGTCGGGATGGCCGGCCGACTTGATCTATCCGGTTGTCGTCGATTCAATTAACGGCCTGCGCAGCCGGCAGGCCGCCGGGGCAGATCAGCGCTTGGGCGATCCAGAATACTACTATCTGGTCGGCCTGCTGCGCAAGATACAAAAATCTGGTGCGATTGGTATGCGCATCATCAAGGAAACGGAGCAGAAGGAAACCACCGTTCTGTTTTTCCACCGCAAGAATATCTCGACAGACATCGCCGAAGCGCGCATGGAGATGATTCAATTATTAGGCTTGGACCCGGAGAAACAGGAGGTCAAGGTTACCTATGGGCTAATTCCCCAAAGTGATAATGAAATCGCAATGCTGACCCGTTCGATCATGCAGATCATGGTCAATCTGGCCACCCAAATAGATGTGCCCTTCGAACATGTAGCCGATGGCCTCACCCTCGACTCCTTTCCACCCCCCGTGGGTGACGAGGAAAAACTAAAGCAACTCATTCGAGTAAAAAGCGGACCTGACAAGCCGGAAAATGCCTTCACCGCTGTCAAATACGAAGATAACTGGTTTTGGATTGAAAAAAGCGATCTTCGATCCAAGCGAACCTTTTCGTTTTTGATGGTCCTTTTCTCACTCACAGAGACCGGAGGAAAGGAGGGATTGCCGCTGGTGACCATTCCGGCCGGATGATGCCATCGGAAGCCAGGTGCGTTTATTACGACATCTATATGATGCGAGCGCCTCTAGATGATTCATCCAACCCTGTCGTTGCAGACGTCGGAAGCAGTAACTCGTACTCTAAATGCTTCCCTTGGTTGACCATCGATACGTGATATTAGACAAAAAGCGTATTCATGGATGGATCCTCCCTACCTTTACGGTAAAGTTTGCTTAATTAACAAATGAATATTCAACCACCAGAACAATAAGCAGACATCTATTTAAGGAAAAAAAAATGATTCAACAAACCTTGGACCAGATTCCACTATGGGGTGTATTTCTTATTACAACGCTCATACTCTTCACAGCTGCGGAGATAGGTTTCCATCTGGGAAAATGGAGAAAGCGGCGGTCAAAAGATGAGGAGAAAGGGCAAACTGGTGCACTTATGGGAGCCGCGCTTGGTATGCTCGCTTTTCTGCTGGCATTTTCGTTTGGAATGGCTGGTTCTATTCAAAGTGCCAGAAAGAAAGTGGTGCTTGATGAGGCTAATGCCATAGGGACGGCCTACCTGCGCGCTCAGATCCTGCCAGAGCCATCCAGTTCGAAAATCAAAGAACTTCTTTACGAGTATGTGGATGTTCGAATAAAGGGTGCTCAGTCCGTCAAGTCCATCGACAAGCTGAAACAGGCTATTGCCAGATCTGAAGAGCTGCATAATGAACTTTGGGCGCTGTCGGTCAGTTTAGCAAAAGAAAACCCCAGCTCAATTTTCGCCGGGCTTTTTGTAGATTCATTGAATGATGTGATTGACCTTCACTCGATACGCATAACCGCTGGAAACCGCAACCGCATTCCTAAAAGTATTATTATAACCCTTTATTTCGTAGCAGTCTTGACGATGATGTTAATGGGAAACCAAGCCGGGTTATCCGGCATTCGCACGCTGGTCGCAAGATTTGCTCTGATACTGGCTTTCGCTTCGGTGATGCTACTTATTACAGAGCTTGATCGTCCAGGGAAAACGATGATGAAAGTAAGTCAGAAAACCATGATAGACTTACAAGCCTCTATGGGCAAGGTAAAGCAATAAGCGAAGCTACTGGTAAATCCGGTGATAGAAAAAAACAAGGTCTTTTTCAGATAGCGGCTAACCGGCTCGAGATACAGATTCCAGATATGGGAGTGTTGTCTGGTTCTATTAAAGCGGGATCAATTTTATTGCGCACAAAATTGAAATAGGAAGAGAGGTTGAATAACGAAACTGCTTGATGTCGGGCTTGTCGCCGTGGGAGAAATAGCTCTAAAATATTAAGGTGTGTTCTTGGGCGACTTGATCGAGGGAACATCACCGAAATCCCGGATAAATCGTTCGATTGTTCGGACTAGTTTTATATTCAAATTAGGAACTGAGATTACATGTGCATACCTTGCAACGCTACCACCTTGGCATACCTGCTATCTCATTGGCATAAAACGTAATATTCACCATCTACCATATATAGCGGTTCTGCTCTGCAAATGTTGGCCGTCTTCAAATTGCATGTTTGTGTTGGCTAATACAGGCTCGGGGGGATATGGTAGGTAAATTTATTTCCAACCTATCTGCCCAGTGGACTTATCTTTGAATAGATCGACGTAACGCAACTGCATTTATTCATGAGGGAAAAAAGCGCCAACCTGAAGGATCGACGCTTTTTGGAGGCTACTACTTCGAAGCGGCAGGCTTTGCCTTCTTCGTCTTCTGAATGGACAGTGCTTTAGTGATGATCATGGGTTTCTTCTGCCCAAACGGGTTAAAACCGATTGCTGACGCATACATTTTGAGATTCGGCGAACTCATCGCCTCAAGATCATGTTTGGTATAAGGCCCATCTGCAATCAATTCATCTTTACGCTCTTCCTTCTGGGCCTTGGTCAATTTTCTGAATGATTTTTCGGGGACGGTTTCGGCGATCGTTGCGAGAGATGTCGCTCTGATGATGTTATTGATCAGATTGTTGAGTTCAGTCGTGCGGATTTCCAGGGCTGCTACACGAATTTCCAAATTTTTGATGGTTTCTTGATCGTTCATTATGAATTCCTTTCTTTGATAGTCTGTTTTGGTGAGTTCAATCATCTACATTCTGGATTGAAATCGATTCCGGCTGGATACCGTCTTCTTCCTCTAATCTCTGAACGTAAATCTCGGCATCGGCCTCTGCATCGAATTTGTCTGATACTGCGATGCCATCGACTGCCACTACGAACTTTTTACTCATTGACCCTCCTTTCATATTGATTCCTATTGATTGACGTTGCGCAGACATCAACTGTCGTGCGGCAGCCGCCTAATAGAGGAATCGAGGAAGATCAACACGAGATGTAATACTTCTTAAAAACTTATTGGATGTGTTTTCAGTGGGATAGGCTGTTATACGGAAAAGGTATGGTCGGTATACAGAAGGGGTATTTTGGACGGTCAGGAATAAACGGAATCAATTCTATATAAATGGGTAGGAAAGGTGGATTTCTGTAAAAGCGTGGATAAATTTTTAAACTTCGGTGCGGCCTGACGTTAAACAAGAAGAAATTTGCATCAATTTTTTGCAATCAGAAAGGATGATATCACAACATCGTAAAGGCTTGAAAAGTTTGAATAAGTTGGAGACATCCAATAAATTGAGGCCAATTTTTCCCCTGTGATATCCAAATGAAAAACAACTAATCACGGGAAAAGGTCAACAACCATATGTAGTAGTCGGCCATCTTTTTGCCAATGCGGTTTTTAATAGCAGATATCTGCAAACAAGAGTAAGTGTGGATATAGTTGGGTAGCATGGCGTATTGTGTGGATTCTCAAAAAACAATCATTTCTTCTGTATGGGGATGGATGGCCTCTTTATTTTTGCAGATCTTCTTAGGATGAACCGGGGCACCTTCGTCGATCAGCCTCCTGACAACAGGCACCACTCCGCACTCGCAGGTGGGCAGTATTGGTGTAGTACGTGCCTCTCGAAGAGGGCGCGTGTTTCGGAGGAGATGAATGGTCCCAAAGGAAAAACGCGGCCTCCTGTCGGAGAACCGCGTTCTACACCTTCTTTGATTATTCAGGATTTTTGCTATCCGGTCCTGATCAATTAATGGCTATACGGCGGAACCTTGTAATTCTTGCCGGGCTGATAACGATCGAACAGGTCAAAGGCTTCGGTGGTCTTGCTTACGTCACCCTTGGCGAGCTTAACCTTCCCTGAGTCGATGGCGCTCTTCAGATCGACGGTGCTCAAATAGAGCTCGCTCCAGGTATCGGAGTCGAGCTGAAGCACCGTATCCGACTTGCGGTAGTATTCAGAAGGCACCGGGATAAACTCGGCGATACCTCTGCGCACATGCAGGCCGACGGCCTGATTGCCCTTGTCGGTAAATACAAACTCCATAACCAAGTCTGTGTTCTCGCTCTTTTTAGGATCAATGCGCACGCGGAAATAATCCACAAAGGTTCCCGGTCTGGCCGCAATGAGCTTAGGCTGCGGGGGGATGAGTCTCGGTATTTCGACCTTACCTTCAAGGGCACGCGCTTCGGAGAGAAGAAATGCCCGGGGGATGGAGCCCATGGCCCGATAGCCCATCGCTCTCAACAGGTCTGCCTTGAGTTGACGAACTTCTTTATCCATAGGGTCCTGCAGATAGACGTATTGAACAAGTTGTGTTCCCCACGCAAACTCTTTTTTCTCAAGAGCGGTGCGGGCTTCCGTCAATACCTTAGATTTGCCTCCCATGAGTTTTACCATACGATCAGCTTCCTCTTTGGGGGCCACTTTGAATATCTTTGTCACATCCCCATCGAACCAACCCACTGCATAGTTGAAGATCGCCTCGGTAAAATGAATCGTTTCTCCGTATATCTCGGTGTTCTCGCTCATGTCATCCAGATGCTTCGGAAAGTAAATAAAGTTCCGCAGGTCGTCAGGCCCCAACCCGTAAAGAATGCCGCGTAGGGTTTGATCGTAGGTCAGCGTGAAATGATCCATGTAGCCGGTGAGGACCTCCATCACATGATCCTTTCCAACGATGGCAGGCGCGTGGCTATTTAAAACCACCTCAGGCTGCAGATCACGAATCATCTTCAGTGCGTCACGCCAGATCAGCGGATCGCGATAGACCACCCCTCGCAGACTATAAATATTGGGTCTCCCGGGGAACACAAAGTTGTTCAGTACGACACCCTTTTCAGGTAGCCAGACCGTCAGATTGTGGTCATCGGAGAGCCCTTCAGTAAAAAACTGCACTTTATGCCCCAGAAGATTCATCACTTCTTCATTTTCGACCGTCTTGGTGACGGGCAGAAAAGCGATGGGTCTTCCCAGCTGGAGTTTTGCCTGGAGGGATGCATCCGGCCCCTCTTCGGGCATGAAGTTGCTGAACTGAATGAGTGCCCGTGCACTGAGGATGGGACCAATCTCGGGAATGACCGATGGGGCACCGCCGCCACTCAGGTTGTTCTGCACCGTCTCATTAAGCGTCGGGTGTCCGATGACGAGCACTTTATCAGGATCGTCCACAAACACGCCGCCAGCCAGGGCGTAGTGCGAATGGCTGTACATGATCACCTTGACCGGCTTCGTGCTGATCTTTTCACGAATGGCCGCGTAAATATGCTCGCCTTCCTCTTTGGTGTCGCCCACGTCGTAGACGATTAATCCGTCATCGCCCTCAATGACGATGATATTGGCAATTGAATAACCGCCAACCACCCAAACGCCATCCACAATCTCTTCGACCGTGGGCTTCGTGTACCAGCATTTGGGATAGGCCTCGATCAACTTCGCATTCACCGTAGCACCATTATCCGCCGTTGCCAGTTCAACAGGTCCGCCCATATAGCGTGAGGGTACTTCAGCCGAGACGGTGGTTGCGATGGCAGTTCCTGCCAACGTCAGCAAGACCATCAGGGTTTTGTTCATTTGTTTTGTTATCATTATTTATCTCCTTATTAATAACCGGGGCAACCGGACTCCGACTGCCCCGGGCGCTATGAACTTATTTCTTGAGGGTAATGGTGATTTTGTCGATCGTACCGTTAAACTGGCTGGATTTGTGGGTGTAGTCGTCTGGCACCACCATCGATTCGCGATCGATCCCGACATTGGATGTTTCGTCCGCGGAAAAGATGGTTGGCTCGGTCTTCTCCACCTTGCCGGAGCCGACCTTCTTACCATTCACAGACAGGACGACGGTCCCCCCTTTGGCCAGTTCTTTTCCACCTTCGTAAGCAAAGTCCATTTTAACCGTGCACTTCCCTTCCGGCAGGGTGGAGTCGCCGACGATCTTGTATTGCTCCATGCCATACCAGTTGTAGGTGAATACTGGTTTTCCCTCTAGGACATAGAAACTCCATCCCCCGAAGGTACCGCCCTGTTGAACCAATACACCGCTGGTCTTGGCACCCTGACTTTCGATGTCAGCCACAATATCCCACGACGCATTCTTAATGTTCACGAAGCCGTTTTCGCTCAGGTAGCCCATGCCCTCATACAGAACCTGGGACTTCCGGTCGCCCAGAACGGTCGGGCGTCCGGCAATCGTTGCGTTGAATCGAGATAGGCGGTCATCGATCGGGAGGACGTGGTATTTTTCGGCTTCCGCGTAGAACATCTCTTCGAGTTCTTTCAGCTTTTCCGGATGTTTCTTGGAGAGATCTGTGGCCATGCTGAAGTCTTCTGCCACATGATAGAGCTCCCATGGATCATCCTCGAATTTGGAGAGCGGTCCGAGAGCGGTAATGCCCGGGTAGAAATGTACGGTTCCGGCAAACCAACCATCGTAATAGACGCCGCGATTACCGAACATTTCGAAGTACTGCACCAAATGCCGGTCACTGGCCTCCGCATCATCAAACGTGTAGGCCATGCTGACCCCTTCGATCGGTCGCTGCGGAATCCCCTCGACAACCGTGGGCTGCGGTAGCCCCGTCGCTTCCAGGATGGTTGGAACCACATCAATAATGTGATGCCACTGGTGACGGATTTCGTTCTTGGCTTTAATGCCGGCCGGCCAATGAACGACCGTTCCCTGGCGGGTTCCACCATAGTTGGACGCCACCTGTTTGAAGTAGCTGAAGGGCGAATCGAAAGCGACCGCCCAGCCGGT
>JAQYWF010000198.1 GCA_030145105.1 Desulfosarcina sp. | reverse complement strand
GGAGATGCTCTGCACCATGGCGTCCATCACCACGGTTTCCACTCGCCGGCTGCCGGCTTGGACGGCCGTGGAAAAATCCCGGTAATATTGTCGGGAGGCCGCCCGCGCCGCGGGAATCGAAAAGTAGGCGGCTGCAAGCGTTTTAAACATCGTGGATAAATCGTTGAGGATCAGCTTATAGATGGGATTGCGTGATTGAGTGGCCAAGAATAGATGAAGCCGCCAGTCAAAATCCACAAACGCGCTGACATCGTCATCGATCTGCCCGGCAGGGTCCAAAGAGGTCCTACCAGTAAGCACTGATTGTTGTCAAGCCTGTCCGCCGGCCGCGGGGATCGGCTTACCTCTCGGTATAGACGTGCGCCGACTGTTCTATTAACCGCCTGTGGTCAGTCGTTTGTTTGGTTTTTTCGGGTTGAAGTTTTGCATCGAGGTGCTATACTTCAATTCAAGGCAATGGAATTCTCATCCTGAAGAATCAGCGGCGACAGCCGACTGTTCCTGCGCGCTCAGCCCATATTGTGACTCTTTCCATTGCGTCCGAGTCAGGTAAAGGTCAAGCACCCTGCTCCGGGTTTTTTAATTGCCGTCAGAACCCCCTTTACATCCCATTTTTCTCTGACGGTCGATCCGGAAGTCAATATAAAGGTCTCATGGTCATTTCACTGTTGCGGCTGAAACAACAGGGTCTGCACCATTAATCCGATCCACCATCTCCTGCACTGGTCATTAAAAATTTAGGGGGACACCATGGTAAAAAAGAACACATCGGCGCTTCACCAGCATCTGGTTGAAGTCAAGAAAGGAACACGCTGTTTCGAAAACGCCTTTCAAGGTGTAGCCCGGATGATTCTAGACAGCGACATCGAAAAGGTGGTGGTCAACGGCAAGACCACTTATGATTTCAGTATTTTTAGAACCGGAAAAAAGCACATCATCGGCATGTATGATGAAATCAACAGTTTTGTCTCCTACGTCAAGGATGCTTCGGAAAATGGATCTTCCAAGGAGATGGCCTTTGTCCTGGTCGGAGAACCGGGAAATGGCAAAACCTTTCTGGTGGACTTTGTCTGTAGTAAATATAGAGAATTTTTATCCCAGGAGATCAACCGGAAATATTCGTTCCGGTGGTCCGGCTTGGACAAGATCGGCGGCTATGGAAAAATCTCCTCCATCGAATCCCAGACCTATGAAGATCCAATGATTCTGGCGATGAACATCACCGACGAACCGGATAAAACCCGTGAGTTTTTGTCCAAAGAGATTGGATTTTCGGACAACGAGATTGAAACCCTCTGGGGGGATTATCGTCCGCTGGGTGCCTGCACTGCGTTTATATTGAACAGCATCAGAAATTACACCAATGGTGACCTGGCAAAGATGCTCGAATTTGTCCAGATCATACCTGTCCCGATGACCGAGAGCCTGGGCACCGTCACCGGCAAGTATGCGGCGAAAGATAAGATTACCTCCTCGGCGGTGGATCTTTTAGGTGAAGAGTCCATTCAGCGACTGCTTCACATTACGGAAACCAACAATCCTTACCGCTTTGATCTGCGTCGTGGGGCCTTGGCGCGGGTGGCCGGCGGCGGTGTCCATTTTTCCGATGAAATATTCAAGAACAAAAAGGACCTGGTCCAAGTCTATCTGGGGGTTATCCAGAACCGCAACATCGAAATCGACGGTTACAAGTGGCCCATCGACACCCTGATCATTGCCACCAGCAACAATTCCGAATTCAACCGTTTTCTGGCGGAAAAAGAGGAAGCGCCCATCGTCGACCGCTGCCGCATCTGCTACGTCTCTCACAACACCAACTACAAGCTGCAAAAAGACCTGACCATTTACGCCATCGGCAACGAGACGCGCACCACCCTCGATCGGGAATATCTGCATCAGGACCCCAACTTGAACCATGCCGCCTCCGTGACGGTGGTGCTCACCCGGCTGGCAAGGTCGGAAAAGCTCACCCCCATCGAGACCATGAAACTGGCCGCCGGCGAGGTGGCCGGAGAAAAGAGCATCAAGACACTTGCCGAGGTCATCGACACCCTCAATCAGAACCCGGACATCACCAAGCGGTTCGGCCAGAAGGGACTGGGGCAACGGAATCTGGGCCGGGCCATCCAACTGCTCAATGAAAGTTCGGAAACCAACGAGGGGCGGTGCATGTTCGCCTACGACATCTTCAAAGCCCTGGAGCGCATTATCCTGGATTATGTGACCGATGCCAACGACCGTGCCAAATACCTGGAAGACCTCAAGACCGCCAAGGGTCTCTATCGTGAGCGGATCATGACCGAAATGTTCAATGCCTACATGGACGAACCCCTGGCCATCCGCAAGGATGTCATGAGCTACGTAAACATGATTATCGGCATCGATGCCGAAAACCTGGGGCCGGACAAGATGTGGAAGTACAAAGACCCTCAGAGCGGCGAACTGAGAGCCCTGAAGATAGACGAACGCTACATCAACAGCGTGGAAGATCGCCTGGGATTGAAAACCAGCGAGCAGCGGGAGACCTTCAGGACGTCCATTCGCAAGATATACGGCCAGAAGATATCCGTGGATCCGGATTACGATTTCATGGACAACCTTGAACTGGTCAAGGCGGTCACCGACGTGCGGCTGAAATCGGATATCGCTGGTGCCGGCAGCCTCATCGGCGCCCTGGCCAACCGGACCAACGAGGAAAACCAGAAACTCTATGACCGCATGGTCGATACCATGCTCAACAAGTTGGGGTATTGTAAGACTTGTGCGCAGAAGACGATTGAGTACTTCTGCACACAAGAGGATGAGAATTAGCGATTGTCCATCCACAAACGGCACCTTTCGGCCCAGGCCGGTGTTCTCATAATTTCGAAATCCTCAACGTAGCGCTGCTACGCCTGCGGTTTCAAAATTGCTGCGGCCTTGGCCTGAACCAAAAGTTACCATTTATGGGCGGACAATCGCCAAAGCTGGAAATTAGGTAGGAAATCGAAAAGCTGAGAGGGCAACGAATTGAAAGTTGGAATAAAATTCATTGTTGGAAGCATTTGTTTGTTAGCAATTTTCGCATTTGTTTGGGGTACTGTTACTGGAGACTGGTACGCCTATGAAAAGGTGAACATGGCTTTCTTCCTCTTGTCGGGTATTTACTTGGGTCAATACATACAGTTTGGGTAGTAACCATCCATGGAAAAAAATAAAATGCACTCCAAACTGAAAAAAACATTTAACACCCTGAAAGATTCTGGCCTGACACCGGAGCAGGAAGAGAAGATCCTGCTGGAGCTCAACGACGACCGGACGCATGACATGCCGGTCATCGGAGGAGGCATGGCGGTGGTCACCACCGATGAAGGCGAGATCCGTCTGCTCAATATTTATGAATACCACGACCTGATGGTCCTGCAGGCCATGGCTCAGCCCAAGGGCTCGTATGTCAGCCACATTCGCTCCATCGACGAACTGCTGGAAAAGGATCGCCAGCGGGAAAAGGACGGTTTTCCCCGAAAAATCCGCGTCGGCAAGATGATCAAGCCCGGCAAGGCCGGCAAGGGCAAGGTCGTCGTGGTGCCCACCACCGTGGAAGAGAAGTTTATCCACGACCCCAACTTCGCCGAACAGGAAGAGGAACAGGGTCAGGGCGGCAGCGGCGATGGTGAAGAGGGCGAAGTCATCGGCGAACAGCCGGTTCGGGATCCGGACCAGGCCGGTGAAGGTGGGCCGGGTCAAGGAGAAGGCGGCCAACACGAAATGGAGTCGTCGGCCTACGATCTGGGTAAAATTCTAACTGAACAGTTCGAACTGCCCAATCTGCAGGACAAAGGCAAAAAGCGCTCACTGACGCGTTACACCTACGACATGACCGACCGGAACCGCGGTTCCGGTCAGGTGCTGGACAAAAAAGCCACCTTGCGGGAGATCGTCGAAACCAACATTCATTTAGGCAACATCCCCGATCTTGACGACATCGATCCGTCCGGGTTCATCATTTCCCCCAGAGACAGGATCTACCGGATCCTGTCCAAAGAGAAGGATTTCGAATCCCAGGCGGTGGTTTTCTTTCTCCGGGACTATTCCGGCTCCATGGCCGGAAAAGCCACCGAACTGGTGGTCACCCAGCATGTGCTTATTTACAGCTGGCTGCTCTATCAATACGCCAACCAGGTCGAGTCGCGATTCATCCTCCATGACACCGAAGCCAAGGAGGTTGAAGATTTTTATACCTACTACAACTCCAGGGTGGCAGGCGGCACCCAGGTATATTCTGCCTACGAGATGGTCAACCGGATCGTGAAAACGGAGAACCTGGCCGCGGACTGCAACATCTATGTTTTTCACGGTACAGATGGCGACGACTGGGACACGGAGGGAAAAAAGGCCATTCCGGCATTAAAGGAGATGATCGGCTATGCCAGCCGTGTAGGCGTGACCATCGCAGAGCATGCCGGCAGTTCCAAGAACAACACCGAAGTTGAACGCTACCTGAAAAAATCAGGACTGCTCGAAGAATTTCCCAAGCTCGTGCGACTGGACACCATCAACGAAAGCACCGACGAACCCCGGCTGATAGAGGGGATCAAGCGGTTGATATCCTAGCCGAAAGACCGAAACGGAAAAGCCCATGGAACTGATCGACCAGCATACGAAAACGATCATGGAAGGCTGCAAGCTGCGGGCCCGTGACGCCGGTCTGCGGTTTGAGGACGAAAGCCTGGAATATATTGTCACCAACCGTGATCTCATCGAACTCTCTCCCAAAGTGATGATTCCCACTCTCTATGATTACTGGGTCCACGATGTGGAGGTGCTCAAAGAGAAGGGCAAATACGAATTATACCCGGGCAATCCATACGAAACGGTCATCAATACCCGCCCGGCGATCTCCTTTTACAACGACAACAATCCGGACTGGCTCAATGTGATGATCTTCTATCACGTCATCGGCCATATCGACTTTTTCCAGAACAACCTTTATTTCCGGCATACCTGGGATTACGATTTCAACGGCGAGGCCCTGTCGGACAAGCGGGCACTTGCCAAGCTCCGTTCCGAACGGGGACGTTGGGTGGACTATGTGATCGAGTTCACCCGCGGAATCGACAACCTGGTAGGATACCATGGACTCTTGTCGAAAATCTTTTCAGCGCCGGACTCAGGCATTTCGGAAAAAGTGGATTTTTATTTCGACATCTACCTGCAGGACATCGCCAAGGTCAATATCAGCAAATACATCAAGGAGTTGGAGCGATATAACGCCAGTATTAATGAAGACTCGGTAATGGGAGAACAAGGATTCTTTTCGCTGGTTGACCAACGTCATCCCGAGTTTGGAAGCCTGTTTAAAAAGCACCAGGCCGCCAAAAAACAAAAGCCCAGGGATCTGCTGGAATTCATCATGGAAAATTCCAAGATGCTCGGCCGTGAAGAGAATCAATGGATGCTGATGGTGATTCAGATCATTCGAAAAACGGCGCTGTTTTTCCAGCCCCAGATCCGCACAAAAATCATGAACGAGGGCTGGGCCTCATACTGGCACGAAACCCTTTACATGAATGATGACCGCATCAAGGGGCATGAAGTAGATTTTGCCCGGGTCAACGCCGGGGTGACGGCCATGCCCCGGGTGGGGTTGAATCCTTATGCCCTGGGGATGCGACTGTTCTACTTTCTTGAGGAAATGGCCGAGAAGGGAAAAGTGTCGTGGGAATTTCAGCACATGGCTGATACTGGGCGGCGCAAAGACTTCGACGCCAAAACCGGGAAAGGGAAAGATTTCATTTTCAACGTGCGAGAAAATTTTTCAGATTTTACTTTTATTCAGAGCTTTGTGGACCAAGACTTCGTCACCACCAACAAGCTATTCGTTGCCGGCAAGCGGTTGAACCAACAGAAAATGGTCTGGGAGTATTACGTAAAAAGCCGGAGTGCTGATGATTACCGGGACATGCTCATGGCATCCATGTACCACCCGCCGAATATCGAGGTCGATGAGGAGAAAACCAAGGAGAACGCCCTTTACCTGATCCACCGATTCGAGGGAAAACCGTTGGTGGCTGAATATATACCCAATACGATGCTCGGTATTGAATATCTGTGGGGCGGTCCGGTGCAGTTGGAAACCATGGAGGTGGTGGCGACGCCACAGGCGCCACGAATGCCCACGATGCCCGGGATCCCAATGCCGCAGACCGATGCACCCGAACCGCGCGAACTCAAATGGCAGCGGGTGCTATACACGATGCATGACCGAAAACTGAGCAGGAATGCCCTATAACGGCCACGATCGGGGCCGCACCATCCACCGGTCGGACAAGGCAGTGTATGGACAATATCAATAAAGCCATGCGGCATATCGATACGGTTGCCGATGAGTCAAATCATCGCAAGCCCATCCCCTTTGAGGAATTTCTTCAATTGGTGCTGGTCAACCCCATCGGCACCATCCGTAACGTGTTTCAGGTCTTTCACGATCTGTTCAAGGCTTATGTGGGCGACGGCGTCGATGAATATCCAAACGACCCGGAATCTATCCAATACGTGAGCTATGACTGCAGCAGGCTGTTCGTCGAAGGCGCAGACCACCCCTTTTTTGCGGACCGTCTTTTTGCTAACCGGTTGGTCAACCATGTTGAGGCCCTGAGAAGTGGCGCCCAGCAAAACAAAATATATATTTTTGACGGTCCCCACGGCTGCGGCAAGAGCACCTTTTTGAACAATCTGTTAAAGCGTTTCGAAGAGTACGCCAATACAGTACCAGGGACCCGTTACGAGACGGTGTGGCGCCTGGATCGCAGGCAACTGGCCAACGAAGGGAGCAACGACACTGCGTCCATAATAGAGGGCCTTTTCAGGATGCAGAAAAATCCGAACAAGAAGCAGTTCGAGACCGTTCGGAACATGGCCATACCCGATCCGGACAACTATTTTGTGGAGGTCCCCTGTCCCTGCCATGACAATCCACTGCTCCTAATCCCCAAACCCCAGCGACGGCAATTTCTCGACGATCTCTTCGAAAACAACGAATTTAAATACACCCTGTTTACCGACAAGGCCTATGAATGGATTTTTCACGAGGTTCCCTGTACGATTTGCGGGTCTCTTTACGAAGCCCTGCTGACCCGGTTAAAGAGCCCGGCAAAGGTGTTAGAAATGGTTCATGCCGTTCCATACCGATTCAATCGCCGGCTGGGCAGGGGCATCAGCGTGTTCAGCCCCGGTGATCGTCCGGTCAAGGAGATCATTCAAACCAACGAATACCTGCAGCGATTGATCAACCGGCTTTTCTCCGACAGCAATCAGGTCCGCTACATTTATTCCCGATTCGCCAAAACCAACAACGGCATCTATGCCCTGATGGACATCAAATCCCATAACATCGATCGCCTGATCGAGCTTCACAACATCATCAGCGAAGGGTTGCACAAGGTCGAGGATATCGAGGAGAACGTCAATTCCCTGTTTCTGGCCCTGATGAATCCGGAAGACAAAAAGAACATCAAGGATTTCCAGTCTTTTTCCGACCGTATCGTATACATCAACATCCCTTATGTCCTGGACCTGAACACGGAGGTCGAGATCTACCGCAACATCTTCGGGTCTTACATCGATGACAGTTTCCTGCCCCGGGTGCTGCACAATTTTGCCCGGGTCATCATCTCTTCCCGGTTGAACCTCCGCTCCGAAGCCATGCTCGAGTGGATTCCCGAACCGCAGAAATATGCCCGTTATTGTGACAAGAATCTTCAGTTGCTAAAGATCGAAATTTACACCGGACACATACCCGAGTGGTTGTCCGAAGAAGACCGTAAAGCACTCACCGCCAAGCGCCGGCGTCGGATCATCAGTGAGTCCGATAAAGAAGGGCAACAGGGTATTTCAGGGCGCGATTCCATAAAAATATTCAACGCTTTTTACTCCACTTACGCCAAATCGGGCGAATTGATCGACATGTCCATGCTGTGCAAGTTTTTCCACGGGCAAAAAGAGCTGAAAGCCTCCATCCCCGATGGCTTTTTAGATTCACTGCTCTCACTCTACGATTTCACTATTTTGCAGGAGGTGAAAGAGTCACTCTACTATTTCAACGAAGAGCAGATTCACCGGGAAATCCTTCACTATATGTTTGCCGTGAATTTCGAACCGGGCACCGTTGAAACCTGCAAGTTCACCGGTGAGAAAGTTCGCATCACCGAAGAGTTACTGGAGAGATTTGAACAACGCATGCTGGGCGAAAAGGTGGAAAAAATCAAACGCTTGAATTTCAGAGGGGAAACCCAAAAGGAGTACACCTCCAGAACGCTCACCCAGGAGATCATGGTGACCGGCACCCCACCCACGGAAACCCACCTCTTTCAATCGCTGAAAGAACGCTATGTATATAACTTGAAGGAAAAGGTGCTGGATCCTTTTCTGGAAAACGAAAACTTCCGGCGGGCGATCAAGGACTACGCCGAAGAAGATTTCAGAACCTATGACAAAAAAATTCGTGACGATGTCACGTTTCTCATGGACAACATCATGAAGCGCTATCGGTATACCGAACACGGTGCCAGGGCGGTTTGCATTTATGTCATCGACAATGATCTGGCTAGAAAATTCACCAAGCCGTGACATCAATTCTTACTATTGAACTGCGATAGCGAGCGCATTCCTCGCCGCTTGCGGCAGGGTTAGCGAGCGAACTGAAAATAGACTTTCATCCTTACGGTGCTGAGCAGCTCTGCCGTTACAGGCAGAACATTCCCCGAAAAGCGTGTTCCTCATGGAAACAAAGGTAAATTTTCCGTCCACGTGTGGTGACTTGGAAGGCCTTTGCCACGCCGGCGTTTCAGATAAGGGGGTTGTCATCACCCACCCCCACCCGCAATATGGCGGGGATATGACCAATCCGGTCGTGGAAGCCATCGCGGCAGCGTATCGCCAATTGGGCTTTACCACGTTGAGATTCAATTTCCGGGGTGCAGGCAATAGCGCCGGCCATTACGATCAGGGAGTCGGGGAACGCGATGATGTGAGAGCTGCCGTCTCATTTCTATGTGAAGCGGGATTGAAAGCGATTCACCTGTCCGGTTACTCCTTCGGCGTCTGGGTCAATGCCATGGCCCTTCAGGGCGGTTTGGCGGTGCAGGGGATGACCATGGTCGCTCCACCGGTGGCATTCATCGATTTCGAGGAAGGGATTCGCCT
>JAQYWF010000172.1 GCA_030145105.1 Desulfosarcina sp. | reverse complement strand
GGCCGGTACGTGGGCTGGGGCATCCGTGGACCGATGGGCGCAAGCACGACCAGCAGCGAATTCGGGATGGCCCAGCGCTGGACGGCTGCCGGCGGCACACATCAGATCACCGCTGTAGTGGACGACATCGACCGCTTCACGGAGTCCGATGAGAACAACAACAGCCACGCTGAAAACATCAATGTCAGCGGTGGCTCCACGACGATCGACCTGCTTCCCTACCTCGTTCCGCAGAACTCGAATTTCCGGGTCTATAGCCGGCTGAAGAAACCGGATGGCGGCACCGCCGATGAGGAATTCGCCTATCGGGACGGGAGCTGGTCCAACGGACTGCGGCGCTGGTTTTTCGTAAAAAACGCCAGCGGCGAGAACTGGGAAGAGTTTGCTTACGACAGCACCTACATTTACCGCAACCGCGACACTTCCTGGGCCAATACCTGCCAGGACGGCGCTGCGGCCTACTATCAGGTAACGGATCAGGATTGAGCGGCTTTCGCTCGCTGGGTAAAGCGCTACATGAAGGTCGGCGAAATTTGGCACAGCCCGGTGTCCCATTATGTGGATGCGGGCTACAAGCGAAGCAACGGCTGTCGCACCGACACCTGCAATTCCCCGTATGAGGGGTGGGTGCAGAACAAACACAAACTGGTCGCCCGCCACAGCACTTACACGACTATCTGGGGCTATGCGGTCGACGATGTGATCGAACTGGTCAACCCTGACAATGCCAACGCGGACCACTTCTTCTATGCCCGGGGCTACGGCCTGGTAGGCTTTGAAGGCCCGGCCGGCAACAATGAGGGACGGTGGAGATCCGGCGCTTACAACATCAACCCCAATGCCGGGGGGCCGCCGGCTTTCCAGGACCTGTGCGGTCTGATGGGCCTAGCGGCTCGTGTTCTCTCTTACGGCGAGGTGGGCCGGGTGACGAAGGATCAGCCGGATCTCGATACCTGGCATGTGGTCTCGCTGCAGAACGCGTATGTAAACCCGGTGGTAATCATGCAGCCGCCGTCGTTTAACGGAAGTCAAGCGGTGACCATTCGGCTGCGCAACGTCACGGGCACGAGCTTTGAATTTCAACTCGATGAGTGGGACTATCTGGACGGTGCCCACGCCACCGAGACCATGAGCTATATGGTGCTCGAGACCGGTCAATACACGTTGTCCGGTGGTGCCATGGTGGAAGTCGGGACGATTGAAGCCCAAGACGCGTTTGAGACGGTGACCTTCGTTCAGAGTTTCAGTCAGGCACCCGTGATCCTGTCGCAGAGTCAGACCCGCAATGGAGGACAGCCCGTTGTCACCCGCCAGCGAAACGCAACCCCTTCCGGATTTGAAGTCCGGCTGCAGGAAGAGGATGGCAACGACGGTTCGCATGCGGTCGAGACCATCGGCTATATTGCGATCGAGACCGGTACGAAGTTTGGCGACCTGCCCTTTTCGGCGCAGCGGACCCCGGATGCGGTGACGCACGCCTGGCACCCGATTGAATTCGAGGTGACCTACTTGGATCCGGTGTTTCTGGCAGGCATGCAGACGATGGACGGTGGGAATCCGGCCGGAATGCGTTATACGAACCTCACTGCGGGGAGTTCCCAGATCAAGGTAGAGGAAGAACAATCCGGGGACGCAGAGACGGATCACACGACGGAAGTCGTCGGCTATGTGGTGTTCGACCGGCCGGGATTCCTTATCGTCGAGCCTTAGGATTTTGAGACATCGGGGGCGGTTAGCGTTCGCCCCCGATGCAGCATATGTTACCGATGTGACCGACTGTGTCTGACCGCCTTTTCGAATAGGCCAGCCGGTGAGCATGAATAGCAGGTGCATAGGCTTCGGTTAACGACGTCTACAACCCTCACTACAGGTGAACAAGCCTGATGAAACGCAAAAGGCTGGAGAGGTGTTCTATGGGAAAGAACTATTTTTTTAGACTCTATTCTGTTGGGCGTATGAGTTGTCGGACAACTCATAGCAGATCATTGAATGCAATTATCATGTTGGTGTTGCTTTGTTTCACGGTCGTTGCATCGGGCACACTAAAGCCGGCAGAGGCTCAGGAGGCGCGGCATTCGAGCCCCCCTTTGATCGTTCTCCACCATGGGATCGGGAATTTCTTTGTTTTGGCCAGTGATATTCCCTTTAAGGTGCGTCAGGCAGAGCCGAAGGTGCCTTGGATGGAGGTTGAGGTGATCGAAGGTGATCAGACCGCTCATCGCACTGTTTCCATAAAAAGCCACCCTGAAAACCTCTCCCGGGCCACCTACTACAGCGCGATCCGCGTGGATCTGTCGACGTCGAAAGGCGCAGACTACCTTCTTATTCCTGTGGCCCTGAGGGTGGGGAAGGAATTTGAGCGCAAATTTAGACGGGATGCGCTTTTAGAGGCTGATATACCCGACGCCAACATCCGTCTGCAACCGGACGATCCCAGCATAGATGTTCGGTTCGTAATGACTCCCGGAGGCCATTATATTTTGGAGATTATTGACCGGGACAAAGAAAACACCAAACGCCAGCAACTGCCCCAATCCGCTCAATCTAAACCGACACAGATGCTCTCTGCGCCTACGATTGAACCCGGCGCACCTGATGCCCTCAGCCAAACCTATGAAATTGTATTGCCCTGGATGTGTCTGGAGTATCCCTGTGGTCGAACTATGGCAGACGACATTGCTGACGTGGAACCAAATCTTGATGCAGTCAATAGTGTGTCCTATGAGCGCTATACCTTGAGTGGCGGCTGGTGGGGCATATATGATGTCGGCGATCCGGGGCTGTGGGCCGATCAGGCGGCCTTGAAAACCTGGCCGATGGTCACCGGCGGTTACAATCCATCGGCCTCAGATATCCAGGCCATGTGGGACAATCGTGTGACCATCGCCAACCACATGATCGCCGAAGCCCTTGAAAACGGCTACCAGGGATACTGCATCGACGTGGAAGGCCACGCGGATGCCGCCACAAAAAATATCTTCATCAATCTCATGGACTATTATGCCGGCGAACTCCATGCGCACGGATACCAGCTTATGGTGGTCCACGCGACCTGGTCCACCATCGCGCCCATCGCAGATCTGGCCGAAACAGCGGTGGATTATGTCGCCACCATGGATCCGTACACCTCCCTCTGGTACGACTACATCCCCGTCGACTACCATGCGATTGAGCACGATCGATTGATCTGGGGATTCACCTGGGACGGGGTATCGGCCGATACCCAACAGGAAATGTGGCAATGGATGCAGCAAGGCGGGTATAATGCGGGTGTGGCAGGGGCTGCTGCCTGGCGCACGCCATTGATGCCGCCGCATCCGGGCAATGACGTCGACTATTATCAGGGGTTTCGCAACTATTACCCGCCGGCCGATTTCGAGGAAGAACGGCCGGACGGTGACAATGTGGCGCGGGCTGCAATTGGTTGGGAAGCCAGCAGTTCTTTTAGCGCCGATTATGGCGGTGACAAAGCCTACGACGGGGTCATTTCCGCAGCCAGCAAATGGACCAGTGACGGATCAGGCGCCGAATCGTGGCTGGCCCTTGATTTAGGAAAGGATTATGATGTCACAGGGTTTATCGTACGCCATTCCGGGGCTGCGGACGAGTGGCGTTCTTTTAATCTCGCTGCCTATCGGCTGGAGTCCGGCAGTTCCCTATCCGGGCCCTGGACCGTCCTGACGGCAGTGGACAATTCGGCCCAGCAAGACAGCACCACCACGGTTTTGGAAAGCAATGCGAGGAACCGCTATGTCCGACTCTTTATAACGGATGCCGGGGTGGACAATTACGCCCGCATTCCGGAATTTGAGATCTACGGAACCGCGCCACCCGACGAGGGGGTTCCCTCCATCACCGGGGGTGAGCCCAAAGGGCCTTTCGGCTCGGGCGAACAGAGCGACGAGGAGACCGAGCCTGGAACCTGGCGCTGGTCGGAGCGATTCTACGGTCACCAGGGGATCGATCAGATCACCTGGCAGGCAGACGGCTGCGGCGTGCAACATAACTACGTCATTGGCCTGGATCAGAACGACCTGATCGAGTACGCCATGAAATTTGGGGGAGATTACAGTCGTCTGATCCTGCGGGGCCTTGCCGACCGCCCCGGACCGGTGGAGCTTGAGATTTACATTGATGGGAACTACGCGGCCACTGCGGTGTGGGATAACGATAACGACTGCAATCAGGATGTCGCTGTGGAGATCCCGGGCCTCCCTTACGGCACCCATGCCATAGCCGTCAAGTTTGTCAACGACTTCTATGATCCCGCTAACGGGGTGGACCGAAACTTTTATCTGGACGGCCTGCTGGTTGCCGAATCGGAATCAGCGGAGATTCCCTCCATCACCGGAGGTGAGCCCAAGGGGCCTTTCGGCTCGGGCGAACAGAGCGACGAGGAGACCGAGGCCGAAACCTGGCGCTGGTCGGAGCGATTCTACGGCCACCAGGGGATCGATCAGATCACCTGGCAGGCAGACGGCTGCGGAGTGCAACACAACTATGCCATCGGCTGGCACCAGAACGACCTGATCGAGTACCTCATGAAATTTGGGGGGCAATACCCATGGCTGATTCTGAGGGGAATCGCCGACCGTCCGGGGCCCGTGGAGTTCGATGTCTACATAGACGGCCAGTACGCGGCCAGCGAGGCGTGGGATAGAAGCAGCGACTGCAATCAGGAGGTGGGAGTGGAGATCCCGGGCATCCCTTACGGGACCCATGCCATCGCGGTGCAGTTTACAAACGACTACCACAATCCCGCAACCTGGGAAGATCGAAACTTCTACCTGGACGCTTTGAAGGCAGCGTCAGAATGGAATGAGCCGGCCCCTACCTGGGCCTATCCTGTGGGCGCTGCCGAGACCGGAGCTGGATGGCATGTGACCAATCCCCTTGGAAACAGCTGGTACTCATCAACGGCGGGCCGCTGGTACCGTGGGCACCTGGGAGAGGACTGGTTCAAGCTGGGGGAAAGTAGCTACGGCCAGCCGGTGTATGCGGCCGCCGCCGGGAAAGTGGTTACCGTGCTGAACAACTGTGGGAACTATGTGGATGTGGTGATCATTGAGCATTCGATCGCAGGGTTTGAGGAACCCATTTACAGCTTCTATGGCCACCTCGAGGCCAATGGCTACGTGAGTGCCGGGGATTCGGTCGAAAAGCGGCAGCAGATCGGAGTCCTGGGTGATCCGGTTACCTTCAATCCCCATCTTCATTTTGAGATCAAGAACCGCACGGCCCTGGTGAATCCCCCATTTTCAACCTGTTCGGACATTCCAAACGAGACTTACATCGGTGCGGGCTACTCAGGCATATCAGACGACTACGATGCGGGCGATTACTACGACCCCTCTGACGGCATTTTCGGAAATCGGCACTATCACCCGACCCGATTCATCGAAAACCGCAAATAAAGGGAGGGCTCGGGGATCAAAGCGGGTGAATTCACCTGAAATTCGAAGAGGCGCAAAATATTTTGGATGGGCAAATGAAATATGATTTTTTTTGAAATGTGTATCACAGAGAAGATACGGCCTCTGGGAACCCGTGTCTTAACGCCAGCTTTGCGAACATCTGAGCGAGCCCCGCTCCCAGTGTAAAGACGGAACCGATGTCAAGATTTTCACCTGCGGTTTCATCGAAGAAAACATTGAGGCTGGATTCAAGGCCGTCTTCGGGCAGCCAGTAGCATATCATGATGGGGACTTTGGGCAGAGGCTGCAGAACGACGGAGATATCGGATTCAAATTGCTCTTCGACCTGCTTTCCGCTGAAAATGTGAACCAAATCGTCAAAGAGGTTGGTATAGATGTCAGCCACCCGTTTCATGGGCTCTTCGCAGCGTTTCTGAAAAAGCGGATAGCGTTCCTGGCCGTCTTTCAGCTCCCGGAACGAAAGCCAGCTTCCCGCGACCGGCAACCCTTTACCATAAAGAATGTAGCTTAAAAACGGAACGACCACCCACGGATTGACGTGGATATCCGCGTAAAGATGCCCCTCTGTATCGACACTGAAGTCTTTGCCGAGGACCTTGAGTGTCAGCTTGTTGCCCGAAAACCTCGCCCCTACCCTGTTCGCTGCCGCTGCCAGGTCATGGCCGGCGATCTCGCGCTTGAGCTGTTTCAGATATTCATCCCGGGTTTGTTCGGCCCTATTCTGATCTGCGGCTTCCCCGGAAAAGCGCTCGATTGTTTCGCGATCCAGTTTGGGGCACTCCGCCAGCTTTTTTTGACCCTGGAAGACGGCCCCCGCAAATGCCAGGCACGTCTTTTCGCCGCATTCGCGGCAATTTGACATGTCGAGCAGCTGAAAGATTTCCATGGCGTTTTTAGGCGGCGGCATACAGGTTCCTTCTGTTTATCTACGCTTCAAAAGCCGTATATCATAAAAATGCGTGTGCCCAGAAACATATATGTTCGATCTTGATTTTCCATTACACAATCTTATTCAACCCGAAACTTTTTCCAGTGTCGCGATGAGTGTTTCCGAGGTAGTGACGGTACCGAAAAACTTACCGATATTATTAAGTGTCGCGGCATGCTCGGCGTTATCATAGGCACCGCAGCAATCCTCGATCAAAATAACGTTGTAATCGCGATGATACCCATCCCTGGCGGTTGATTCCACGCAAACATTTGTGGCCACCCCGGTGACAAGGATGTTTTTTATCCCTTTGCTTCCCAGAATAAGAGCTAGGTCTGTACCAATAAAGGCGCTGTAACGGTGTTTTGTTACGATGCAGTCGCCTTCCATTGGCGCCACATTGTAAAAATTGCTGCCCCAGCTGTCGGGCGGACAAATACGCATCTTTTCACCCGCCCCTTCCATTCTCTTAAGCCAGGACGGCGAATTCGTCCAGTCACTGTGAATCGTCCTGATGAAAATGATCGGCAGATTAGACTCCCTGCATTTCTCGATCAGGGCGGAAAGATTCGATACGGCTTGCTCAACATGGTCGAGCGTGGCTGATTTGTATTTTGAAAAAACGCCTTGATTGTGACAAAAGTCATTTTGGACATCGACCACGAGCAAGGCGGTGTTTGCGCTACTGAGCTGAAAAGATTCTAACATTGGTGCACCTCTGGCAGGAAGGATAATCGGCGTTTCGATACACTTTGATTCTACTTACCGATCGCCTCTAAATACTTTTAGAATTTCATGGTATCGGGCAAGAAAAGTGCAATTTCAGGAAAAATCGTAAGAATAACCAGACAAACCAGCATGGCGATCCAAAAAGGCCATATCCCCCGAAAGATGGTGTACATGGGTACATCCTTGGCCACTCCTTTAATTACGAAAACATTCACGCCAACCGGAGGGGTGATCAAAGACATCTCCATCATGATGACGATCATAACACCGAACCATATGGGGTCAAAGCCCAAACTCACCATCAGCGGATGAATAATGGGGACAGTCAGAACCAGTATGGAAAATCCTTCAAGAAACATCCCTAAGATGGTATAGAGAAACACCACGGCAGCAAGGATAACATACTTGGAGACGGCCAACTCCAGCATGAAGTCGGCAAGCTCGGATGGGATCCGGGTTACGGCCAGGAAATAACCGAAAATATGGGCGCTGATCACAATGATAAATATCCAGGCCGTCGTTTGCGCTGTCATCCGCAAGGCGCCGACAAAATTTTTGCGGGTAATTTTTCTTTTGCCCACGGAAAAAATAAAAGCACCGAAAGCCCCGATCCCGGCCGCTTCGGTGGGAGTGAATATCCCCGTATAAATCCCGCCCATCACCACCAGAAAAAGAACCAGCATGCTCCAGACACCCTTGAGCGCAATCAGCTTTTCCTTTAAGACAACCTGCTGACCCCGCGGGGCCACCTCCGGTTTAATCCTCACCTGCAGATAGATCGTCAACATAAACAGCAGCGCCAGAACGATCCCCGGCAAAATACCGGCTATAAAAAGTTTGCCCACAGACTGCTCGGTCAGAATTGCATAAAAAACAAAAGTTGCACTCGGCGGGATCAAAATCCCCAGAGTCCCGCCGGCAGCAACCGTACCGGTGGCAAGGGATTGACCGTATTTATATTTTTTCATCTCGGGCAACGCAACCGTGCCCATTGTTGCTGCGGTGGCCACACTGGAACCGGAAATGGCAGCAAAGCCTGCACAGGCCCCGATGGTTGCCATGGCAAGACCGCCCCTGCGATGACCCAGCCAGCGCTCTACGGCGTAATAGATCTCCCGGCTCATTCCCGATTGGGCTGCGAATTGCCCCATGAGGACAAACAGCGGGATGACACTCAAGGTATAGGAGGCGCCCCCGGCAAAAAATGTCAGGCCTAAAATGTGGAACCCGGCATCCAGGCTCCCTAAATAGACGTAACCCAGCCAGCCGACAAGGGCCATAACAAAACCGATGGGCATACCGCTGGCGAATAGTAGAAAAAGAAGTACGATACCGATGATGCCTGCTACAAAAGGACTCATTTTTTTAATGCCCGCGCTAAAGATTGAAAAAATTGAACCAGAAGAACCAGGGAAAGCACCGCGAGGCCGAGCGCAACAAACAGCACAAAGGGGCTCACCGGTATAAACAGTTCGGCCGAAACATCATTTCTTTCCCAGGTGGTCCCGGCATGCAGCACATTGCGCCAGGCAGCTAAAGCAAAAAGACCGAATGCGAGCAAACAGGTGATGGCCTCCAGGAGTGCCCGCACCCGGTCCGGAAGTTTCGTGACTACCAGATCCACACTGACGTGGTCTTTGACGCTCATCGTAAAGCCCACCGAGGCAAAGACCAATACGGCCATCATCAGCTCGGTGACCTCGTAGCTACCGGTAATGGGGTTGTTGAAAATATAGCGCAGGCAGACGTCGGCTACCGTCAACATGACCATCAAGACAATAACGACCTGTGCAAACCGGTGGAGAAAGCGGCTTATCGGATAGATCGCCTTTTCTAAAATGTCACCAACACGGCTCAGCCAAGCATTCATCATCAACCCCTATTCCTTGCGATTACTTACCCTGGAGCTGGCGGACCGCATCCAGCATTTCTTGGCCGGGTAGTCCCTTTGAGTTCATATCTTTGACCCAGTTATCGTAAATCGGTGCAAAGGTCTGCTCCCATTTCTTCTGCTCGGCGGCTGAAAGCGCATAGATCTCTTTGCCCAGGGATTTCCCCTTTTCGATCGCCTTGACACGATCTTTGTCATATTCCCGGGCGCTTTCAAAAATATATCTTTCGTTTATTCTTTCCATTATCGCCTGGATATCCTTCGGCAGGGAATCCCACTTTTTCTGGTTCATGGCGACGGCCATCGGCGTCGCCGTAAGTCCGGCATTGATGGAATATTTGCTGACATCGTAAATTCTGAAGGAGACCATCGCGGTAAAAGCGGTCACGACCCCGTCGAGCACCCCTTTTTCCATAGAAGTATAGACCTCGGTAATTGGCATGGTCACCGGACTGCCGCCCAAGGCTTTTACGGTCGCGGATTGAACCGCTCCCGAGCTTCTGATCTTGAGACCTTGCATGTCGGCCATGCTGGTGACTTTCTTTTTGGAGGTGTGCAGCGTAAATGGCTCGCAGACAAAAAAGAACATCATTTTGGCGTCTTTGTAATCCGGCATGATATATTTCTCGTAAACGCCGCTGCCAATGGCCGTATTGACCTCGGCCGAGCCACCCAGGAGCAACGGTAGATCGAAGACTGTCGAACGCGGGAAGCGTCCGGCCGTATAACCCGGCATAAAAAATGTAAGATCGGTAATGCCGCCGAGGGCCATATCCCATTGTTGCGGGGGTTTACCCAGCGCGCCACCCGGATAGAGCGTAATCTTTACCCGACCGCCGGTGAGTGACTCCACCTCTTTGGCATAGCCCTCGAATACGCGATGCAGCGTATGTTTGGTCGGCATCCAGTAGGCGAATTTCAATTCGATCGGTTTATCGGCCGCTGAAACAGTTTCCGGCAGGACAGCGGCGGAAACCATGAGAATGAAAAACACTGCGGTAAACCAAAAAGCCAAATTCGTAAGTCTTTTATTAGTCATGATTACCTCCCTTCCGTGTGTTAACGATTAACGTTAGTTTGCTTACTAATTTTTGGTAAGAACTCGCTT
>JAQYWF010000049.1 GCA_030145105.1 Desulfosarcina sp. | reverse complement strand
GGCGAGATTTGCCGATCATCAACCCATCACAAACACCACAAACCAGCAGACCGCGCAGCAGATAGAACTGCTTGTGATTATTGACCGCGCAGGAACCGGCGCCAGGTCAGAGCGACCGATTCGCCTGCACCGCTGCTCTCGGCAAGGCCCGACTCCCGCACCAGCTGAAGCCGCTGAACGGGTGCCAGGGACTGTGCCCGGGCGAGGCCCGGCAGGGCGCCCTCGAGCGTCGGAGCCGGGGGCGTGGAGCCCGATAGGGCCTCGGCGTCCGCGTCGAGCCATGTTGGTAGTATCCGGAGTTCGTTCATGGCCCCTCCTTCCCGCTTCCCAGCGGCTCCGCGACGATATAGCGGGCGTAACGCTCGCGGCGCGGATCGGGGGCTTCAGTGGATACGCCGAAGGAGAGGCAGCCGGTCACGCACTTCGTGACGCAGGCCGGCTGCAGGCCAGCATCGACGCGATCCATGCAGTAGTCGCACTTGACCGCCTTGCGCGTGGCCGGATCCCACTGCGGCGTGCCCCAAGGGCAGGCCGCGATGCAGCTCTTGCAGCCGATGCAGAGACTGTGATCGACATGGACGATGCCATCCTTCTCACGCCTCTGCATGGCGCCTGTCGGGCAGGCCCTGGCGCACCACGGATCCTCGCAATGGAAGCAGGGCATGAAGACGATGCGCATGCTCGGCTTTCCATCGACATCGATCGGGCCCTGAGTGATTATTTTACAGGGAAACGGGCCGGGGCCGAGATTCTTGTTGCTAATGCAGTGCACTTCGCAGGCCAGGCAGGCAATACAGCTCGCTTCGTCGTGACGAAGAATGTATGTGCTCACGGGTTACCTCCTTCCTCAAACGCGGGTTTGATCTGGACGATGGCCTCAGTCAGGGCACAGCCCCCGCCGGCCGGGTCGAAGTCGTAGAGCTTGCCGTCCTGCAAGCGCTGGTCGGCCACGCCGCGACCGAGGGCGCGGGTGGCGAGCGGCACTGTGGCGCCATAGCCGTGAAGCATAAAGACCGCGTCCGGATGGATCCAGGATGTCACCCTGGCCTTGATCCTGCCGACGTAGCTCCCACCCCCGCGGATCTCGACGGTATCGCCGTCACCGATTCCCAGCGGCCTGGCGCGGTCGGGGTGGATCCAGAGGACCTGTTCCGGAGCGATCTCGTTGAGGATCGGGTTATTGAGGGACATACCGTGCGTCAGCGTCGCCGTCCTCCCGATCAGCAGGCGGAAGCGATCGTCGACCGGCGCCGCCTTGGCCTCGTAAGGCGGCAGGCTGGGCAGGCCGGCAAGCTTCAAGACCGCGCTCTCGATCTCGATCTTGCCCGAGGGGGTCGGGAACTTGAGCTCCTCGCGCGGGATCAGCCTCGGCGCGTTGGCCAGCCTGACGAACCCCTTCTCGCGCATCTCGGCGATGGTGACACCGGTGCCATCGAGCTGATAGTTCCAGAGTTCCTCGATGGTCTCGAAGTCAAGCACCTCCTTGATGTCCATGCGGCGCAGGATCTCGCGGAAGATCCACCAGGCCGGACGGCTATCGAAGCGCGGCGCGATCGCCTGGTCGCGCATAGAAAAATCCGGCACCGGGTCGCGCAGAGAAGAGTGCCGAGAAGGATCGACCGGCACCGGGCCGCCCATCTGGCACAGGATATTGGCGCGCTCGAGATAGGTCGCCTCGGGCAGGATGACATCGGCAAACCAGCCCGCCTCCGAATAGCGCACGTCGATGGAGACGAATAGCTTCAGCTTGTCCAGCGCACTTTTAACTGCCTCGGTATCGGGGAGGCCGGTGATGGGATCATGGCGGTAAGCAAAGTAGGCGCCGATGCCGTAGGGTTGCCCGGTCTCCATGGCGGCGAAAGCCTGGTGCAGCATGCCGATCGCAGGATCCCACTGCGACCTGGTGGTCCCGGCGCCGTCTACGCGCGGCACCTCAACTTTGGGCACACGGTCGATCAGATGGTTAAGGCCCTTGCGGCCATAAAACTCAGGTGGCTTGGCTAGTATGTTCCCACCCGGGATCTCGATGTTGCCCATCAGAACGTTCAGGATCAGCGCCGTGCGGCTGACGTGGAATGACTGCTTATGACGCGCCGTCCCCCAGCCCGGATTGAAGATCACCTGTGGCGCGTCGAGGGCGATCTCCCTAACGAAGGCGCGCAACTGCTCGGCGGGGACGCCGGTGTGGGGCTCCTGCCATTCCGGCGTCGTGTCTTTGACCGCCTCCCATAGATAGTCCATGCCGGAGACGTAGCGAGCGACGAAGTCCTTGTCGTACGCCTCCTGCCTCAGCAACTGGTGGATAATGGCGAGGTTCAGCGCGTAATCGCTGTTCGGACGCACCTGCCAGTAGCGGGTAGCCTTGCAGGCGGTGAAGGTGGCGCGCGGATCGATGTAGGTGACGCGCATCCCGTTGGCCAACGCGGCCATGAAGGCCTTGGCTTCCTTGACCGCCAGGCATTCGATGACGTTGCGACCGTAGAGTACGAGGTGCTTCACGCGTCCCAGGTCGGGGATGAGCCCCTCGTGGCTAAAGCCGAAGAGCGAGAGCGACGCGTTGTGAGCGTTGGCGGTGCAACAGGCGTCGTGGGTGATGTAGTTCGGCGAGCCGAGCGCCTTCACGAAGGTACGCGTCAGATCGGTAAAGGGGCCGCTGCGATCCGAAAGCATGATGCCCTGCGGCCCAAACGCCTCGATCGTTTCGCGCAGCTTGTCGGCGATGTAGTCGAGGGCCTCGTCCCAAGACGCCCGCCGCCACTGCCCGCCGCCGCGCGGGCCCGTGCGGATCAGCGGCGTCTGGGGCCGCTGATCGTCGCCATACTCAAGAGCTAAGCCGGCCGCTCCCTTCGCGCACAGGCTGGCGCCGATGGCTTTGTCGTGCGGATTGCCCTGCAGCCAGACCGCCCGACCGTCCTCGACCGTCACTTCGATCGGGCAGCGGACCGAGCACATGCTGCACATGCTGTAAACCGTGCGTCTACCTGGGGCGCCCACACCGTCCACGTTTGGTGACATAGTGGAATTCATTGCAGCCTCCTTTCCTCAGTTCGTCTCCGGACAGATCGGCCATGATAGCCACGCCTTTTCCGGTTGACCGGGATGCGGCGCGCAGATTGTTAATGGCCTTATTTATGACTCTCAAAATTCACGTGGGAAAAATTGAGACGGGCCACATTCATCCCCGCACGCAGCGTCTTTTCCATAACCTCCCGAGACTCAGAGGCCGGGCCGATCGTGCAAGCTATCTTGGTCTTGTCCTCTTGAAAAATCATATTCTCCACCATTGTCTTTTCATCCGTTCACCAGGTCGTGCGTTACAATACCGGCGGCATGGCCAAGAGCAATGACCGGTGGCCATTTGAGGGGACTGGCCAAGGTGTACTGTTCCTTAGCGGTTCTCAGCAAAGCGATGCCTGCGACCGATCCTATTGAAAGCAGGCAACCGCCGGAGAACCGCACCGGGATGCGCGGACCGGTGGGGGCGTGTGTCTTCTTGCGCACCATGGCATCAAATATCGCCTCGTGGGTCTTCTCGTTTTATTGAATATAGGATTAGATTTATCAAAGACCGTGCCACTATAAAGAACGGCACAGGTTTAGTTATAAGTACTTCTAAATGTTTAATTTATTGACACCTATCAAGTAGAGTGACCGTAGGGAAAAAACAAAAAAAAACACCAAATATGGCGCAAAAAGCATATTTGGTGTTTTTTGTGTGTCTTGTATCAATCTTCAATCTGCCGATCATTCTCAATTTTCAGTATAGAGCCTGTCCGACAACCTATCGCAGGCTGAGTGCCATTTACAGTGGCTATGGCTCACTAAAATTGAAAATCACAGCGTATACAGTCGCGATCCCGCCATGTGTGGATCGCTGAAAACGACCGAGAAGTCTTCCGGGACCGCCAAGTTCATTATGGAAGGAAACGACCGCTTGAACGGCTACAAGTGCGCCGTTTCTTTTCAGGTGACAGCCGGTGACATTTTCTTCTGAAATTGGCCCGACTTGATCGTCGGCTTTTGGGGCGGTTTGGACCTGTTGATCGATCCTTATACACTTGACCTTTCCTGCGGCGTTCGGACTCCATTGTGGTCGCGGATGAATTGACAACCATCGTTTCTTTTGGATACTCTGAATAAATAACAATTCGCTATATTGCCATGATAGATTCTTTTACCCGATGTAATCTGCACCGAACTGACAATTCGGCCACCCCCAAGATAAGGAGAACAAGATGAGCAATATCGATGTGACTACAGATACCTTTACCTGTCATCAAGAGGACGACCTGGCTGTCATCACCATGTTGGAAGGTGCCGAAATCTTATCAACAACCGTCAGTGGAAAAAATGATATATTGGAGACCTTGAACAGGATCAATGAGACCCGGCAGATTAAAGGTGTTGCTGTTATCTGTTCGGACCAATACAGGAGCGATTCCGAATACGAGAAATTCATGTTAGAAACCATTGAAGGAATAAGTAGTCCATCATCAGAACGCCGCTTTACCACAACATACAAATACGCCTACCTTCAGTTCCTGAAAGATATCAAATTACTATCCAAACCCATCGTAGGCGGCATGAGTGGTGACATCGGCCCAAATACGTTTGCAGTGAATTTAGCTTTCGATTTGCGCGTTTCAACCGACGATGCCAACTTTTTTTATCCGAATCTGAAATTAGGACTCCCGCCTGCACCGCTTCTGGCCTATTACTTTATCCAAAGCCTCGGCCCACATAAAACGACCGAACTGTTTTTAACCAAATCAGTGATGACCGCGCAGGATGCTTTTGAATTGGGGCTGATCACTCAGATCGTTTCGAGTAATGACCTGAAAAAAACATGCCTCGATCTACTGCGCCAGGTGAGTACTCTGTCTGAAAACACATTGATTGAAACAAGGCGTATGCTGCAACCGGATATGGATGGATTACAAACATACGTTGAAAAGGGATTTGATAGTGCAATTAGGTGTATAAACAAAATGAAGGGGAAAAGTTGACTTTCAATCTGGCATCACAGGCTAAAAGCGGGAGCAGATTCGTTGGATACCTGGTACTCTCCAACCTATCCCCACAAGCCGGCCGACGCAATTGAAGCCGTCTTAAAGCAGTACTGCCGGCCCAATATGAAGGCGTACAATTCAGAAAGCCACTATCTATCTTACAAATACCTGGCCCGCAGATGGGTAAAAAAATGGGGTGATTTGATGTGTAGCGAAATCACACCGGCAATGGTTCAGCAATTTCTTCTCGAACGGCGGAAAATCTCAGCTTACACTGCTAACAAGGACTTGCGTAATTTCAGGGACACCATCAATTTCGGTATCAAGAAAAAATTCATATCCAACGATCCAACAGAGGGAATTGAATTTTTTCCGGTGGAAAAGAAAATCAAGTACATCCCACCCATTGAAGACATTGACAAGGTGATCGCCGTTGCAGAACCAGACGAGCAGGATTTTCTTTGGACAGTTCGGGAGACCATGGCCAGAGTGAGTGAGATCAATCGTTTAACGTGGGATGATGTTGATTTTGAAGATCAGTCTGTTACCTTGTACACCCGCAAAAAGAAAGGCGGACATCTGACGCCCCGGCGGGTGCCTATGACCCAAAAACTGCATGAGATTCTTATGCGACGGTACGAAAACCGTAAGCCTGACAAGCCGTGGATTTTCTGGCACCGGTACTGGAGTAGAAAACAAGGCCGGTTTGTGGCAGGGCCTTATGGTGATCGGAAAAAGCTGATGAAAAGGCTATGCGAAAAAGCTGGTGTCCGGTATTTCCGGTTTCACCCGATCCGACATTCCGGTGCGTCCATCATGGATGGCAATGGTGTGCCGTTGGGTGCCATCCAGCGGATCTTGGGTCATGAAAATCGCAAAACAACCGAGATTTACCTGCACAGTATGGGTGATTCGGAGAGAGACGCGATCCGTGTATTTGAACAGGCACGACAAAAATCCCCGCACTATCCCCACACTGGCGCCTAACCAAAGAAAAAGGGGTTGACCAGGCGAGTGGCTAACCCCTTTAACTCATTGAAAACTCAATGGTGCCGAGGGACAGAATCGAACTGCCGACACGGGGATTTTCAGTCTATAAAATGCTTAGAACACCGTGTATCAACGAGAACGAAGAGACAAGAAAACGTAATCAAATTGTTACGTTGATTGCTTCGGGATATTTCTTGATATACGGTGTTTTTTGTTGTTATGGTAGAAAAATGGTAGCAGTTAGAATCTACCCAAACATCTGATATTCAATGCTGGGGATAGGGATCGCGACCTGAAAAGGCGTTTTTCCTGGAACGCCCTTCCCGACCCTTCCATTCAGGATGCAACCGGAGGCAGGATGGAAGAGTTAAAAAATAGTGATGACGAATACGTAAAATTTAAGTGGGAGTTTCTAAGAAGAAACAAGAAATATATAAATCAGTGGGAGGAATTAAACCGCAAATTTAACACAACAAATGGAAAGCCGACAAAGAAAGGTAGGTTTGACGCTTTTTTTGATAAGGATGGGTTTGTTTCAGATGAAGCACTTAAAAAATTGCTTGGGAAACATTGTATTGACCCAAGGTCAGGTGAAGAGGTGGTTGAGTTTTGCAAGCAATGGAATATTAGTGTGGCTGTACAACCTGATTTTAGTTACAAGGAACTTCATGAAGTTATTGCTTCTATTTTCACTGAAAATTTCAACGATGTAAATATAGTAGGCATCACAGCCCCTACTGAGGCTACAATTAGGGGAATGATATCTCATCCTACTCTAAAAAAACCGATAAAAATTGAAGATGGATATTTGAAGAAAACGATATCAGCAGATGGTCGGTGGTTCTACAGAGATTATTCAGAGTTTTTTTACAAAGAAGGCTTGTTGAATATGACAATTAATTTAAATTATTCAAAATATAAAATACTCGAAAACTTTGAAAAGACTATTAACGAATATAGAAAACTATTTGAAAATGAAAATGTTAACTATACACGATATCTTGCTTTTAAAATTGGAAAAAAATTAGGTTTAACTGAGAAGGTTAAAAAAGGAATCAAAGAAGATGGTAGTATCCATTTAAAAACGACAGCCAAGGACCTGGCTGAATTAGACAAATTAGAGGATTCGGGTGAATTGGATGAGCTTTTTGAAATGCATAGGAATCACCCCAAAAAATATCATTTTAAAAATTTTCCACTATATTTAAAAGTATACGATTTCAGAAAATCTGGGTTGTCATGGTCATCGCAAGGAACGGTGCCGAGACACCGCCTTTAGGGGCGTTGGTTTTGCTGTTCCGGAAAAACAGTTTTTCTAATCTATACTTGAATTGACAGAATTCAAATTCGAGTCAGGACAATATGGTATCACAGCCGCTCAGAATCTCTCAGTACCGGTGATGAGTTGGAGGGATCAACGGAATCTGCGCTCGTTTTTTTCCTGTGATAGCAAATTGAAAGTCAACTAATCATCGAAAAGGGCCAACCATATCAGGTTGTGGTCGGCCATCTTTTTTCTTGTGTGGTCCTTCATAACAGATATTGCAAGTTTTGGTGATTTTAAGATTAGTTGGAGGTGCTTGCAGACACGGCATTAAATTTTCTGTTTGATAGCAATTTAATAATCAACTATAAATTTAGCTTTCCGCTAAGGCGAGGTAGCATTTTCATATAATCGGTTTCTAATATACTTTTACGACATATTTAAGCCGGCTATTCTCAATAGCATTGATGATCACCGGGCGGTGAGCCTTTCCTTTGGCATCGATGGTAATTTTTCCCATGAGGCCCTCGAATCCATTGGTGGATCGAATTTTCCGGTTGATGCAATCTCGATCCCTCGGATTTTCACAACGGTTCATGGCGTCAAGCAAGATCGAGAATCCCTCGACACCCATGGCGGTGTAGCTTGTCGCCTTGCCCTTGTGGCGCTTTTTCGCCAGTTTACCGAACTCGGTTTCCGCGCTGCTATAGTGAAAAAAATCGGTGGACAGCAATCCTTCCAGCAAATGCAGGTGTTGCTTGTACTGTAAGAAGACGGTGGCCAGCAGGCCATCGCTGGCCATCTCCCTCGGATCCCACCCCATTTCGTTTACCGCTTTCATGATGGCGATCACTTCCTTGGCGCCAAGGGGCATGTAAAGCAGTTCGGGGCCTTTTTCCATGACCAGCGCCAAAGTATCAGCGAGGTCATTTTCGCCTTCCTGAATGTCTCTGACGTCAGTAATGATTCCTCCCAGTGCGGTGAATTGGCTTTCGAATTCGGCAGCCAGGTTGCTGGAGTAAAAGCTGGTCGGCGTCCTAAATATGGCCACCCGGTCCAGCAGAAGATCATCTCTGACGAAAAAGGCCGCCACATGTCCCTGGAAGATGTTGTCGAAACAGATTTGACTGACATAGTCGCTCTCTTTGGTCACGTCCGGATGGGTAGCGAGGACCGCTACGATGGGGGTCTGGTAGGTGTTCGCCCGCTTGGTCATGGATAGTACCGGTCCACTGCTGGATAGGGTTACCACCGCCGCCACTTGATCGGTTTGGGTAAGTTCCGCCAATGCCTGAACTGCCATGGCGGGGTCGTTCTGATCATCCTTGAGGACGAGTTCTACCTTGTCCCCGTTGTTCAATAGAGGGCGCATGGCAATTGCTGTTCGGATCCCTCTCAGACCATCTTCCCCTTTGGAAAAAGCGGAACCGCTAAAGGGTGCGATAATACCGATTTTAATCGTGTTGCCGCTTGGGGTGATAGACGGTTCTTGATCGCATCCAAAAAGGAACAGCAAAATGGCCACGATCCACGTATTTTGGCGTAAGCATCGCATCTGAAGCCCCCTCAAGGTAAATATGTGGTTTTGGTGCGAATGACCAATTCTCCAGGGAAATGGATCTTGATTTTCTTCTTGAATTCGTTCAGGTCTTCCCGGGTCAAAACATCCCGGACAATGACTTCCATGACCAAGATTTTTTTCTTACCACGCCTGAACATATCCGTATTCTCGACGATCACATACTTTCCATTGACCAAAAACCTTTCTTTTTGCCAGTTTTTTTCCATGATGCGATCCTCGACGATCTGTCCGTAGGAGATATAGAGAGGAACCGTGATGAGCGCCAACAGGCACAATACGATCCCTATTCCCCGCTTGCTACGGATCGCCGGGGAGAATCCCAATACGCGGAAGGTTAGCGCCGCCGCGATGATGATGCCGATTAGATTGGTGGAAAAGAGCAAGAACGCCTGAAAAAAGAAGTGAAAGTCCCCCCGTCCGATGCCAGTGCCGGCTACCGCCAAGGGGGGGACCAGGGCAACGGCGATGGCAACTCCGGCTAGACTCTGGATAATTTCTTTGAATGATTTGGAGTAGGCTGCGGCGATGCCGGAGATGATAGCCACGGCCAAATCGAGTAGGGAGGGGTTCAAACGAGCTTGCATTTCTCCCGTGACGGGCTTGTGGGGAAATATTAGGGTGATGATGCTGGACGCCGTAAGGGCAATGGAGATGCCGATTACAATCTTGACCAAGGAGTTCTTGATCATTTTCTCTTCGTCCCTGAGCAGTCCCATGGCCAGGCTGACGATGGGCGCCATCAGCGGGGCCAGCAGCATGGCGCCGATGATGACAGAGGCGCTGTCCAGGTAGAGTCCAGCCGCAGCAAGCATGGTGCTGAGAACCATTAGTGCCAGGTAGAACCCGTTAATCCTGGAATCTTCGCGAAGGTCGGTGAACAGGTCATGGAACCGTTCTTCCGAGGCGTAGGAAAAAAAGGGAATCTTCTCTCGCTTCCAGGCTTTTTTAAGTTCTTTGCCCCTGGGCAGATGATCGATATCCACCCGTTCCTCGCCCAACTTGCCCGTTGGCACTTCGGCGCGTATGGCAGGTCCCACGTTGACTCGAATGGCCGCCGGTTTCACTTCGCAGTGAAGGGGCGTGCGGGTCTTTATCTCGCCATCGATCCATACGTCCAGTTCGGTCTCCGGTTCGATCTCGATGATCGGGCTCTTTAGGTGGCCGATGGAACTAGGCAGGTTCCCGCTGCTCAATGTGCCCGACATCAGCCGGACGAGAAATTTTAAATATTCGACGACGGACATGGGCGCGGAAATCAGCGTACTGATCGATCCATCGGAAATGGTGCTGGCACCGCTGATCAAACGCGCCGCCATGCTTCCCTTGTGATGGTGCAGGATCATGCAACCGCTGGCGGCGGTGACGATATCTCCCGATCCTGCTGTCGCAAACCGATATTTGATCAGATCGATGTTGAATATCCGAGGCAGGGCCGCCTTGAGCATGCTGAGCCTGCCGGTATCGGCCGGAGCATCCAATAGCGGCATCTGCCCCACAGTCACATTGAAAAAGACCAAGTGTTCGTTGCAGAGCACCAGATCCATCCCCATGGGGTCGGCATTTAGGGCCAGGTCGATGGCCACATCGATGTCAGTGGGAATATCGTAGAATTGGGCCAACTTTTTTTGCCCATGGGTCGGCATCACGCCGAGGCCGCAACCGTGTTTAGCGGTCATTGTGGCAACCGTTTTAATGACATCGAACGAGCCGCTGACTACCACATGACCGTCAGCGGTCAGCAGGTCTCGCCGATCGGCGATCAGCGTATCGAACAATACCGGTGTGATGGTCGGATTGCTGGAATGTTGGCGCAATCGGTCGACGAAATGTTCGGTCTCGGTCGTGTGAACGAAAAGTGCGGATGGAACAAATTTTCTCATTTTCATCTTTCCCTACCTATACCAGCATCCATGGAGGATGGTGCATAGATCATCCGTGGCTCGAAATGAAGATCCAAAACAGATCGTGGGTCTCAGACGGATTTCGTAAACAGGCTCCGATATTTCCAATCAAACAGCGAACAGCTTATAACCAACGGACAAGACGGTCGCCCCGATGAAAAGCCCCAAAAGGCCAATGGCCATGAAAGTCGGAAGATAACTGTCGTTTGCATTAAGGCAGACCCATCCGCTGCTGCCTTGGCACGACTCCAGCCAGCAACCCAACGGCGTGCCCTTTTGCCGTATCCGGCCGGTGCTGATACCAGCGTCAACGGTCGTTGGCGGTGCATATCCAGCCGGTCAATCAGATGCTGTCGATTCAAGTGGTCCTTGGCGACAGGTGGCTAGTTCAGTTTGGGCCGTATCAGCGGGATGAGCATGGTGTTGGCCTCAAAGACTATAATTCTATGAAATATTGGCTTGTTCCGAGCCTATACCATAGAAGAATGCCGGCCGAAGGGCAACACTTTGACAAAAAGATAATGACGATTAAGTATCTCTGGAACTCAATTTCCTTTCACCGAACTGAATCAACACCTCCAAAGATCCTCGACATTGAAAATAGATGGCCAGTTTGGATGTAACCTGCAATTTTATAGCGGTAAATATTGTTGTAATAACTTGCCATCCCCCATAAGTATCAGAGATAAAATCTAATTTGCATTTAGCAAATGGATATCATAGGCTTGCCTTGGGCACTCTGCCCAGATCATCAACCCTTTTACCGAAGGAGGTAGGCCATGAATCTGTCCATAAGGTACACAGCGGGAATCATTCCTCGTTGGATGCTTCGCGAACGCATCGAATACCATCGCGCCTTCGCCTTACAACCTTTCCCGTTCATCAGACCAGATCGGGTTGGGCTTGAGTTGGGTGTGACCGCCGGAAGAGAGCATCGGATCTGACCTTAACGTCCAATACAATGCGGAAATATACTAACAATTACATTTCTGGCGGATTCTAAAGATCATACTTGATTTGCAGTTGCTTAAAACCCGGCCCAAAATCCGGATGAAAACCTCATTGCAGTGTTTGGTTGGTGTGGCTGTGATCTTTTATAACCGTCTAATTTTATCTTTAAAGGTAGATTGATATGAAAAGGTCGATTGCTCTTTGCTTTTATTTTTCCTTGATTGCATTGCTCGTGTTCGGTTGCGCCAGCCTTCCGGAAAATGTGTATCGAACCCCGTCCACAGCCTACCAGGATACCGATGAAACATTTCTTGGCAGAGGGGTACAAACGCTCAAAGAGGGACAACCCGAGTACACCTCTGGCTATCTTTTGCTTAATAACGGACTGGATGCCTTCGTAGCACGCGCCCGGCTTGCCCAGTTGGCTGAAAAGAGCATCGATACCCAATATTACATGATTCACAACGATGTTGTCGGCAGCCTGTTCGTGAATCAATTAATCAAAGCTGCAAAACGTGGTGTTCGCGTCCGGCTCCTCGTGGATGACATTGACCAGGAGGGACGAGACTTCGGTGCTGCGGTTCTGGATAGCCAACCCAATATCGAGGTTCGGATCTTCAATCCGTTTGCCCGCAATAGGGGACGAATCAGTCAATACATCACCGGTTTCGGCAAGCAGACCCGCCGGGCGCACAATAAATCCTTTACGGTAGACAACCAGATGACCATTTTAGGTGGACGAAATATCGGGGACGAGTATTTCGAGGCAGATCCCGAAATGGGGTTTGTCGATCTGGACGTGTTAGCCTTAGGGCCGGTGGCCAACCAGGTGTCTGTCTCATTCGACCAGTACTGGAACAGCGAGTTGAGTTATCCCATCTCCGCACTGGTAAAGAAGCCGCCGACGGACAACGAAATTACCCAACGAAAAAGCGAATTCGATGCCTTTGTCGGTAAGCTGTTCGAATCAGAGTACTTGAAAGCATTGCGTGATTCGGATCTTAGCCACAAATTACAAAACCACCAGGTCGTCACCGAGTGGGGTCCGGGAACCGTTGTCGCCGACGATCCGGAGAAACTCACCCATGATACTGATGAGACCCGATACCGCCTGACCGAGCAACTTAAACCCTACTTGGAAGGTATCAAGGATGAACTGATCATCTTCTCACCCTACTTCGTGCCTGGTAAATCCGGTGTGGCTTTTTTCCAAAAGCTTCGTGACAGAGGTGTCCGCATTAAAATTTTGACCAACTCCCTTTCTTCGACCGACGTAGGGATTGTTCATGCCGGTTACGCCCGCTATCGGAAGACACTTTTGCGCATGGGGGTCGAGTTGCATGAATTGAACGTAAATCTGACCAAGGAGCAGCGCAAGGCCCGCAAAGAAGGAAAAATCGGTCGGTCCAAGTCGAGTCTGCATGCCAAATGTTTTGTGTTGGATCGGGAATCGGCGTTCATCGGATCGCTTAACCTCGATCCCCGATCCGTTGTACAGAACACTGAGATCGGCGTGGTTTTCAAATCCGACACCGTGGCCGGTTCTATTGCCGAATTCTTCGATAACAACATTGACGAGGCGGCATTCAGGCTGGAATTGAGAAAATCTGACAACGGCGCCGAAACTCTCTATTGGCACGGTTTTGTCGACGGTGAAATGCAGATTTTCAACCATGAACCGTATACAGGATTCTGGAAACGCTTCGGGGTGGGTTTCATGCGGATATTGCCCATTGAATCACAAATTTGACTTCTACCATGAGATAACGAGGAGATGGTACCAATATGGCCGACTCTTCATCGGCGCCATAATAACAATGCTTAGAAAAGTCATCCGAGACTCCACATCAATGGTGGCCTCAGCAATATGTTGGTCGGTCCAGTTGCGATTATATTTTGTAAGCTTCGTGTAACACTTAATTCAGACGAGTTGTGTTACATTGAGATACCTATCACGAAACAGCGACCTGTCAATTCATGTAATAGGCAGGCTTTGGAGCAGTGACCAATTTTTTTATAAACAGGCAAGTATGCCTTGGTTATCCCATAAAAACGGACTTCACCGATTCGTGTGCTTTCTTGCCACACGTGCCTGCCGGACGTTCATTTCAACTATAACAGATAGCCACTTTTTTACAAAATTGTCATTTAGGTCTTGCAGAAAAATACGGAGTGCTGATCGCGATAGATGGAAAAGCAAGATACTTCAGAAACACTGCGACGGTGGGATATAGCAGATATCGCAGGTTGCCAACTTCGTGTGGTATCTTATGGCAATATTGAAATTATGTGTCCCGACCTATACTTGAATTGACTCAATTGAAATGCGAGTCAGGACCATACTTGACTATATGGTATCACAACCTTTCAGAAGCCCTCCGTACCGTTGATGAGTTGGAGGCATCGAAGGAATCTGTGCCTGATTTTCGCCTGTGATAGCAAATCGAAAACCAACTAATCGTCGAAAACGGACAACCACCAGATGTTGCGGTTGGCCTCTCTTTTTCCAGGATGGTTTTTAATAGCAGTTGTGTCGGTTTTACAAACCGTTTGATATCATATGGATATACATTGCTTTGCTGACGAACTGGGGTTACCTAACTCCACGAACAAGGATGGGGCGATGTTATTTCAGCCGGCATCGTATTCCATAACTGAATCAACGCGAAGACCTATCACTTCGTAGATCTTTACATCTGTCTTTTTGTCCTTCAGCGGCATGGCAGGTAAGTCCTGCGTTCTGACTAAATGACGCGCATGCGTAAAGATGGATTCACCAATCAGGATGGTGTTTCTTTCATTGTTGGCCAGTGCTTCGATCCGTTTGGCCGTATTGACCGTATCGCCGATCACCGAATACGATAGTCGTTCCTCGGAGCCTAATTTGCCTGCGATCACTGGACCAAAATTCATTCCGATCCCCACGCGGATATCCCGCCCGATCACATCCGCCACTTTGGTATTTATGTCCTTCAACCGTTCCACCATAGCCAGGGCACATCGCAAGGCGCTTCCCACACAATCTCGAATTGGCACCGGAGCTCCAAAACAGCAAAAATTTCATCTCCGACAAACTGTGCAACCGTGCCCCCGTGAGTTGCAACCACCTCTGCCATCATTTCGTAATAGGTATTGAGCATTTTTACAATCGCGTCAGGGTTGAGTTCCTCACTGATAGAAGTGAAACCACGCATGTCACAGAAAAGTGCGACAATTTCGAGCTTTTCCCCGTGGAACAGAGACCCGCCATGTGCTGCCAGCCCCTTTTTTATCACCGTTTCCGGCACATACTTTGTGAACAGATTAAGCGTTCTAAGTTGTTCTAAATTCGTTTCATTCAACTTCCGGTTTGTCTTTTCAAGCTGTCGGAACCACTTTCTCTCTTTGGAACGGGCTGCAGCTAAATCATGTTCCATAGTGACGCGTTTGGAGACGTCACGTTGAACGGCCAGATAACGATGGATCTCTCCTGATTCGTTTTCGATCGGCACAATTGACCATTCCATAACGAATTCGGATCCATCTTTTCGATAGTTCATTGTTTGACCAAACCACGGTATGCCTTTTACCAGCCTCTCACGTAAATCAATGAAAACGCTATGTTCGGTTTTCTTTCCTTGAAGGACACGTGGCGATTTTCCAATCACCTCTTCCTTCGCCCATCCGGTCATTCTTTCGAATGCGGGGTTGACGTAAACAATTGACGGGCCGGGGCTATCAAGATCAGTTGTTGTCACCAGGACACTTTCTGTCATCGCCTCAAGCAGCGGCATGGCCTCAATGCGTTCATGTGATGAATCTTTCATATTTCGTCCAATATACTTTAGATCTTCATCAGGTGGAATGATTTTTACATCAAATACATATAGGCACTATCTGCCTCTATATATCGATCCGTTCAATACAGGAATTAAATACTGGAACAACTAAAATTGATATCCCACAGTCAGAAATCCATAATTGAACCAGCTGAAATTGTAGACATCGTCACTGTCAACACCGCCCTCCAGCATCCGATATCCCCCTCCAACGCTCCATCAATCCGTGAGATCGTAACGCACTTTCAAAGCCAGATCCAATGCTCGACCAGGGCCACCAGCCAGTCCTTCGAAGTCGAAGATGGCCGTCCACCGTCTGGCAAAGGGTGTCGCATCCAGCCACATTTACTTGCATTAAGTCACTTAGGAGGAATGAACGTTGAAACGTTTGCGAATCAACATCATTGAAGTTGACACTCATCGTTGCCGTGACACGATGTTAAGAAGATTATCCGCAATCGTTGAGGTCGAACGAGAGATTCCATGTGCCATGCTAGTATCGATGATTTGGCCCCTGGTCATTGCGCCAACGGCGTATACGGCCGACCGCGGGCCGAAGTCGGGCAACACCACCCGGTGGGTCTGGGGGTCAATCCGAATGGTGGCATATCGGTCCGCACCGGACATGGGATCTCGGTCTCCTATCGCTGTTTGTTGGCGCAAAAAAGCAGCCCTGTCGGCTGACTCATGATGGCTCTGAGCACTTATTGACGCTATTAAATTTTGTGCGAGTTCGGATGGGTCTGTAGTCAGCGATCTTGGCTGCCCACGAGCATTTACCACGTAGTGATAGGTATCCAACCTTGCTTGACCGTTTCGGTCTGTGTAATCGAAGCAATATCGGTCTTGGTCGTCATCTCTGTAGAACCGGTAGCGTTTGCCAAGCCGAACAACCTTAACGAGACCGGCGTTCAAAAGGGCGAGGAGCTTTAAGGCGTTGATGCGGGGCTGAGTGGCGGCATGGGTGAAGAAAGCCGACGTGTAGTCGCGATCAAAGTGTTTGCGGTCCTTATCCGCTAACTCCAGGTACCACTCCCTTATGTAGGGAAATGTCTGATACAGCACAGTCTGCCAGATCACCGATCCCTCCGGATCGTCGCCGAATTCAGCCTCTTTTAGATAATGGTTCAATGTGTCTGCCGGGCAGCCGGCCGGTTCCAACAACTGCGCCCAATCGATGGGGCGGCCGTAGATCGCTTCAAGTTCCGAGTTCAGCAGTTCGAAAGTGGCTGTCAGGGTCAGGCAGCCATTGTTTTGGTAGCGGATTTTTTTTAATGCCGAAGGGGTAAGGAACTTGTTTACATGAGCGCCCACCTTTCCCCGGACCTTCGGCAACAGCCCGCTGCGCGAATATAAGGTGATTCTTCTTGGCTGTTTGGACGGGATGTAGCTAAGCCTGCCACCTGAATCACCGACAAAACGGCCGTCAGATGTCAGGGTCAAGACCGTCTCGATAGCGCTTAGGCTGGTACCCATGACGGCAAGTTCGGCCCCCGGCGGGATGCGTTCCAATAGCTTTTTTGCCGGCCAGGGTGAGTCGAAATAATTTTTCTGACGGCTGTCGGAAAACCAGTGGCCGGTCGCCAGAAGGACGGCATCAGCAAAAACTTCAGTCCGGCCTCCTGGAGGGGGGTGATTGACGTCCAACCGAGCCATGCCACCTACCTGCCTGACGTCGGTGATCTCATGGCGGGGGTAGAGCTTCACCGCGATTCCATGACTGCGGGCGGCCTTTACGGCCTGATGAAATCGCGCCTGCAAATACACGCCCATAAAAGCCCTCGGGTAGTGTTTGATAGGACAGTGACCGTGCGCCGGCTCAAACACGTCTGCCGGGAAATGGTTATAACGGACTTTGAGCCGGTCGAGGTTTCGGTCAACCCACACCTGAAAATCGCCCGGACGATCTGCATACACGCCCATATCAGCAGCACACATGTTGGTGATGTGAAAAGGCATCAGATATCGATAGTTATGAGGAAACCCCGGCCCGAATTCGTCTGTTTTCTCGAAAAGTGACAAAGAGATGACGCATGGATCCAGTTTGCCCGTTCTAACCCAGATAGCGGCTTTTTCGACAAACTGGCAAAGCATCGACGTTGCCGTGAGCCCCCCGCCTACAATGGCAAATCTAAACGGTCTCTCCAAAAGCCCCTCTTTCGTTAAAGCGCTTTGATAAAGCTCGAATCATTCTGTTAGATTCTAACCGCAGCGTGCCATGCCTCATAATTTATTGCTCTTTTCATTTCAATTCTCAACTTTTTTCTCGCAGTCTGGGAACCGACCTTCGTGCGGATCATCGTCGTAAGATGCGCTTTAGATCCATCCTTCGCTATGGAGCTATTATCTATCTGTTTTAACCATTTTGGTTAATGTATCGATTACACAGACAGCATTCGAGCCGGACATATTTTTGACTGCAGAGGAGAAGGCTTGACCGATTACAGCGTCAATATAAAGCCGTCAAGTATATGGGCATCTCTCCCTTGAACCGACAAGCAATGGCATGCACAGCCCCTAGCAAGGGCCGGTATATGAGTTTCAATATGGAGACCATTACCAGCATGGCGATTCGCCTGGCACACCGGCGCGTCTATAGCGTGCGATGCTATGGTGCGTCAAGATCGAGGGGAACCGGTGTCTTCAACTTAGTTGATCTTTTCCAATTTATTTAAAAACGCTTGATTATCGGGAACCCCCTTTTGGACATGGCGGATGATACCGTCCTTGTCGATGAGGTAGGTCACCCGACCCCGGCCGTAACTTTTCCTGATCGATTTCCCTGTGTCGGAAACCAAGGGGAAGTCGATACCATTTTCAGCAGCGAACTTTACGTTATCCTCTAAACTATCTGCACTCACTCCGATAACTTCGGCATCCAATTGCTTGAATTTTTCCAGATCCCGCTGGAAAGCTTTGACTTCATCCGCTCAGACGGGCGTAAAGATGGCGAAGTACAGTGCCAGAATGACGTTTTGTTTCACAGCAAAATCAGCCATACGAATGGTTCCATGGGTGGATTCTCCAATGAACGCCGGTGCTCTGTCGCCGACCTCTATTCCAAATGATGTGACGGGTGTGAAAAACAGACTGGCAAGGATGATCATGGCCAAAGTGATGCGTGTGAGGGTCTTCATTTTTATCCTCCTGTTATTTTCTGGTTATTCGAAACATACGTCTGTTTACCTCACTTCAAACCGGTGGTGAGCCGCCAGCAGTTGACTCGGATGTGGATCCGAAGCGCCGCATCAATGCCAAAGATCGGTAATCAAAGATCATTTGAAGACGTTTATTGATCCAAATCGCGTGAATGAGAGTGCCCAGCACCGTGTATTTTAGTGCATAGGACACGATGTCATCGACCTGAACACCAGCTTCACACACATGAAAAAAATGCTCGTGGTGCCAGAGCCGGTAGGGTCCCAGCCGTTGCTCGTCAACGAAAAAACGGGGGGCATCGACATGGGTAATCTCGGACAACCAACGGATCTGCAGGCCGAGTAGCGGCGTGATGTGATAATTTATCAACATTCCTGCCCGCATGTGGGGAGAGACTGATCCAATAATTTTTAGATTCAGCCATGGGGGAGTTATTGAAGGAAGGTTGCCGGGTGAGGAAAAGAATTGCCACGCCGAATCTATCGATATGGGAAGCACTTGGCTGCGTTCGATGCGGTAAATGGACATGAGCATCTATCCTGGAGGTTCCCTATAGTGGAGTTGGTGCTAACAACGTTTTTGTGCCCTGAAGATTTGGCGCGGGTCTTCCTCAAATTCGGCGCACGACGAAACTGCACCGATTATGTGAAGGTGGTACAGATAACAATTAGCTGTAAAGATGGTAAAGAACATTCTGGAATACCGACGTGAATTACAAAATAATTATATTATCAGTCCCTTGACAAGTTTATAGATAATTGAAAGTCTATATTTGTTTAGCTACTCTTTGCAATATCTTTGTCATTTGCCAAACGTAGAAAGGAGTCATCCATGAACAAACAAAACAAAGAGATCGTTTATGTAAAAGTTAAAGATATGGCAGGAAACGAGTTTGTCTGTCCTTTGAATGAATTAAAAGACGTTAAAAATATTAGTGAAACTGAACTGGATAACTGTTTTGATGGAGATGTCGTTGGGCGGTACGCGGGTCAGCTAAATATTGTCGATTCAGGAGATTAAATTCTTTTTTTCCACAGTTTGTTTAACCCAGAGTCAATGCCCTCAATCTGCCGACGATTCAAGCAGCCAAAGACAGAGTGTTTCGTAATCGGGGATAAGTGTCAGCATTTGTGTTGGTTATCTTTTTGAAGGTGTCGGTCATCGCTGGTCGCAGCTGATCGGCGTTCCGCACAGCCGGCACTTGTCCGTGTCTATGCCCTGCAATAGGCCGCAATATGGGCACACGGTGCCCCTAAGCGGCAGCCGTAGGTTATCGGTATTGGCAAAGATACATTCGGACCTTTCGTCGATTTCGTATTCGCCGAGGCAATCGAGACACTTCAACTTACCGGATTCATTCCGGAGGTTGCCGCTCGCACAGAAAGGGCATTCGCTGTGGGGCATCATGAGATCCATTGGCATTTGAAATTACTAAGATCTATATTAAGCGATCGTCAGCCGTTTTTCAACCATAGGCGGAGAAAGAACCCTTTAAACGACTCATTGAAGTCACCGCAGCAATTCTCACTAATGATGGAAAATCTTGATAGGTCAACGCCAATCTACTGACCCCTTTACAAATTTTACGAGTTAGCTGAAAGGAAAATCGAAGATTGAGAGACTGTTGAAGAAAGGTTACAGTGTGAAATGAAATCTAATCAGAATTACCAAGCAAGTACGCCATGGCTATCCCACAAAAACGGCCCCCTCCGCTTCGTGTGTTTACTTGCCATCGAATTTAAGTATCAAGTATCACGCATAATTTGAATTTAGCAACTGGATATCAT
>JAQYWF010000106.1 GCA_030145105.1 Desulfosarcina sp. | reverse complement strand
GTGGTGAAAGGACTTTGCTTACGGAGTCAAACCCGCTTTTCCCTGATGTCCTGCTGTTCGGTGATGAATCTTGTGGGCATATTATACAGGGATGGGAACTTAAGTTTCCTGATACACCAATAACCGATCAAGTTTTTAAGGATAAAGCAAAAGAAAAAGCCATAAAGCTGAATCTAAACAGCTTCCTTATTTGGAATGTCTCATGTGCTATATTATATATAATCGATGAAGAAGGCAGAGAAGAAGTAGTACACACTTGGAATGACTTGAATCACATAAGAGAGAGGGAACAGGTTGAATCTGCTCGAGAAGAGTGGCATAACTTGATGGAAAAGATACTCAACGACTTAGTGGATTTTTTCGAAAAGGGAATTGTCAGAAGTACTTCTGTCCTGGACTCGTTAACGAGCGATGGCGTAGCTAACTTCATACTACGAAATTGTGACAGTGTGGCAGATGAGCTAAGAAACCAACGAAGAATAGATGCCGATTTCGATGATATGATAACTCTATGGTGGAGATCTGAAAGAAAGGGATATCCAGATGAGAACGATCCTTGTAATGTGCTATCAAGAATAAATCTTATAGTATGGCTAAATAAATTTCTTTTTGCTCATATACTGAAACTTTTTTATCACAAAGCATCGGAGGTTGAAAGCATCGACAATGGGACTAGTTTAGTAACTGCTGTACGCATATTTAAAAGAATTTCAACTAACTGTGACTTTTGGAATGTTTTCCGTTCACAATTAGGTGAAGATAAAATATCTGATTTAGCCTGGAAGGACATAGTAACATTTAATAACTTTCTTTGTGACTTCAAATTCGAACGAATTGAACAATCCTTGATAAATCGAATTCTTCAAAGCGCAATCTACCGCTGGAAAAGAAAGGTTGCTGGACAATTCGCAACACCGATAGAAGTTGCAAAACTTTTGGTTTATCTCACTGTGAGAAACAAGGACGCCAATGTTTTGGACCCTTGTTGCGGAACTGGAACTATCGCTCGTGCAGTCTATGATATCAAGAAGGATTATGACCTGACTCATGAGCAAGCTCTTGCCACAACGTGGGCAAGTGATAAATTTGCTTTTCCTTTACACATGGCTACGCTTGCAATGGTCGACCCTCCGAACATGGGCAAAACCCTTAATATATTTCTGAAAGACGCCACGGAGTTAGAACCAAGTACGAAAGTATATTTAGCCAATGCGTATAACGGTAGTCCCGAAGAAAGTGAATTACCCGCAATTAATTACATAGTTTCTAATTTACCTTTTGTTCAACAGGAAGATTTGGAAATTCTTAACCCAGGTATCAAACAACGTGTGAATGGTTTCATAAGAAGCAAGATAGCTTCACATCATGGATTAAACCCCAGAAGTGACCTTTACGCTTATCTTCCATTTTGCCTATGGAGATCATTATCTGAAAACGGCCTAATGGGGATAGTCCTATCAAATGCTTGGCTCGCTACAGACTATGCCAAAACTTTTCGTGACCTTTTAAGCAACTTTTTCCAGATAGAAATGGTGATAACTTCTGCATCTGGCAGGTGGTTTGAAGAAACCGACATAGTAACAAATTTAGTCTTTCTAAGAAGACGAACTGAAAGTGAATTACAGGTAGCAAATAACAGACCAAACGAAAAAACAAATTTTATCATAATAAATCGTCCCTTATCACTGGTTCTCCTTTTTTCAAATATTGAGTTCAGAGGTTCAGGGTTCAAAGGTTCAGCGTTTCAGAATTCGCGGTTAGCGATCGGCTGAAAACCGACGCTAAACATTGCCAGTAAACTCTGAACGGTGAACGCTGAACCTGTGAAGGCCTACCTGTTCTGCCACACCGGCCTGCGCTTTTCCTCGAAGCTCTTGATGCCTTCCAGGGTGTCTTCGGTTTTCATCAGGGTGTTTAAGAAAAGGTCGCTGACGCCGGACAGGGCCTGTTTAAAATCCAATCCCAGGTGGGCGTTGACGGCCCGCTTATTGAGCCGGATGATCAGCGGGCTGCATGCCTTGATTTCACCGACTATGCCGTCCACCGTCTCCTGGAAGTTGTCTTCTCCGGACAGGTGGGCTACCAGACCCATGCGCTGCGCCGCTTCGGCTTTGTAACGGCGGCCCGTGGTACAGATCTCCACGGCCCGGGCCGGTCCCACCAATTGGGGAAGCCGGATGGCCGCGTAGGGCGGAAAGAACCCCAGCTTGATCTCCGGCTGGCCGAACACGGCCTTTGGCGATGCCACGATGATATCGCAGGCCATGGCCACTTCCATGCCACCTCCCAGGCAGGCGCCGTGGACCGCTGCAATGGTGGGCACCGGCATGCGGTGAACCAGTTCGAAGATGCGGTTGAAGGTGGCGATCATCTCATCCACCATCTCCGGCCGGTGGTCGGCGACCTCAACGCCGGCGCACCAGCTGGGGCCGTCGGCCGCCAGGACCACACACTTGAGTGATCCGTCGCTGGTCAGCGTCTCCAATTGGCCGTTGAGTTCGTTCATCATCTCGATGTCCAGCACGTTGTGTTTGGGCCGGTTAAAGGTCAGGGTGGCGACCCCGTCGACGATTTCATGGTTGATGAATTTCAGATGTGACATGTTTTTTTCCTTACCGGTAGTACCCTCGCCCTTATGGGTAGCGGGGGAGGGTGAGTGGAAAAATGGTCAGTCTTTGTGAAAGACGTAGTTGACCCGTCCGTCGGCAAGCGGGTTGGCTCTGGCTGCCAAGGCCATGCCGATGGACAGCTCGGAATCTTTGATACCGCCGGCAATCCGACCGAATACCTTGAAGTCTCCATAATCAACCAGGGCGATGGTATAGGGCAGGTCCCCTTCGAATCCTTTTGGGCCGAAGGCCAGGGTGCTGTAGGTGATCAACTTTCCCGTCCCCTGGACATCGAACCATTTCATTTTCGATGAGCGGCAGGTGCAGCAGTCTGCCCGGGGCGGGAAGAACGCCTTGCCGCAGGATTCACAACGGGTGCCGCTGACCTTGCCCTGCTCCAGGTGGTCGATGAAGTCGTTGACCCGGGTGGTGCCGGTAAAACTGACTGTTCCGAATTTTCTGAACCGTTCGTCCTTTTCCTTCTTACCCATGGCTGTTTTTCCTTATCTCACATGCCCGTCCACCGAGGTGGGCCGGATCGAATTATCTGGCCAAAATGGTTACATTCCCGTAAAGCCCTACACCGCCGATATTATGGACCAGGCCCACGGCGGCATCGGGCACCTGGATCTCACCGGCTTCGCCGCGCAACTGCAACACGATGGTGCGGATCTGGCTGCCGCCGGTGGCGCCGATGGGGTGGCCCTTGGAGAGCAACCCGCCGTCCACGTTCACCGGTATACTCCCGTCTAAATAGGTCTCCTTGCCGTTGATCAGGTCACGGCCTTCGCCGGGGCCGGCGAACCCCAGGTCTTCGTAGGCCATCATCTCGGCAATGGTAAAACAGTCGTGGACTTCGGCCACGTCGATCTCTTTGGGACCCACGCCTGCCATCTTGTAGGCCTGGGCGCCTGCCTGGCGTGCCGCGGACAGCCCGTTGAACAGGTCCCGGCCGGCCAGGTTGACCGGCGCAGAGGCCGAACCAATGCCGCGGATCCACACGGGCTTGTCGCACAGGGATTTGGCTTTTTCGGCGCTGGCCACGATGATGCAGGAACTGCCGTCGGCATTGGCGCAGCAGTCTCCCACCCGTAAGGGAGAGGCAACGGATGCGCGCATCATGTTTTCCTTGTCCGTGAACATCTCGGCAGTGACGGCTTTGCGGTAGACGGCCCGGTCGTTGAGTTGGCCGTAGGTGGAGGCCTTGACGCGAATGGCGGCCAGGTCTTCGGGTTTGGTGCCGTAGGCCTGCATGTGGGCCCGGGCATACATGGCGTAGTAGGCGGGCATCATGGTGCCGAAGGGGCTCTCCCACTGGATGTCCGCACCCCGGCCCATGCGTTCCTGGGTTTCGGCGGAGGAGATCTCCGACATTTTCTGAAACCCGACCACGGCCACCACGTCGTGCAGACCTGATTTGACGAGGCTGTAGGCCAGCTTCAGGCCCGTGCTGCCCGACGAACACAGGGTCTCTACATAAAAGGTGGGACCCGGGTTGAGTCCCAAGTATTCGGCGAACACACCGGCCGGCGAGCGCTGCAGGTCGTATTCCGGTGCCGAGCAGACCACCGACGCGTCGATGTCCGCGGCGGAGATGCCGGCATGGCCCAGGGCATCAGAAAAGCCTTCGAAGGCCAGTTCCCGGACCGATCCCGGATAAAATCGCACGAAGGTGCTTTGTCCCGCACCGATAATGGCAACGTCATTCATAGTGGTAGTCCCCTATTTAGGTGTTTAGGCTGTAGACTGTAGGTCGAAGGTAGAGATCATAAGGAATAAGAAATGTATTCACTTCAGCCTAACCTCCTACAGCCTATCTACCTATATGTACTGCCCGCCGTCTACCTTGATCACATCGCCGGTGATGTGGCGGGCCTTGTCGGAAGCCAGGAAAGCGATGACCGATGCCAGATCCTCGGGCTGGCCGATGCGCTTCAAGGCCATTTCGCCCATGGCCAGGTCGATGATCTTGTCCCGAGCCTCGGAATCTTTGAGCATGGCGGTTTCGATCAGGCCCGGGGCCACGGCATTGACATTGACGCCGAAGGCGCCCAACTCTTTGGCCACGGCCTTGGTGTAGCCGATGATGCCTGCTTTGGAGGCCGAGTAGTTGGTCTGCCCGAACTTGCCCCGCATGCCGTTGATGGAGGTGACATTGATGATTTTGCCGTACTTCTGATTCTTCAGCAGGGGCGCCACCTGACGGGTGAAGTTGAAATACCCCTTCAGGTTGACGGCGATCACCCGGTCCCACTGCTCTTCGGACATCTTCCAGCAGACGCCGTCCCAGTTCATGCCGGCGTTGTTTACCAGGATATCGATGCGGCCGAATGCGTCCACGGCCGCCTTGACCGCAGCCTCGGCCTCGGCGAAGACGGCAATGTCGCAGGCGACGCAGATGGCTTTGCACCCCATCTTTTCAATCTGGTCCGCAACGGTCCTGGCCTCGTCCGCATGGCGGCGGTAGGTGAGGCAGACGTTGGCGCCCTCTTCGGCCAGTTCCAGGCTGGCGGCGGTGCCGATCCCCTGGGATCCGCCGGTGACAATGGCATTTTTACCTTCCAGCAGCATTTGCATTTCTCCTTTATGTCGTTGGGCGGCCAAGTACGGCGGCCATGAATTCTACGTCGAAGGCATCGCCATTGGCCTGGCGCCGCCGGTACTCGATGAAGTCGATGGTATCCCGGCCGGTAATCTTTTTGGTGTTAAAGGCGTTGAATCCCAGGAAGGCCTCACCGTTCATGTTGGCGGCCAGCCAGTGGCGGTTGATCACCTTGGCCTGGTCCCAGAAGTACTTCTTTTTTAGACGAATGCCCTCCACACTCTTGATCAGACACCCCGGAAACAGGTTGGTATAGGTCCAGAGAATGCGGTTGACTTCGTTGTCCAGCAGTTCGAAATCGGTTTTGGCCGACTTGACATAGGCCCTGGCCTGCTTGGCCGCATCACCGGTCTTGTACTCACCGTATACGATTTCGCCGTCGGCGATATAGCGATCCGTTTCGATGGCGGGGTTGCGGACCCAGCCACCGGCATCCTTGATGACGGGGACACATTTGGAGATCAGACCCAGCTGTTTCATCTTGTAGGCGCTCCACATTTCACAGGAGACGCAGTTCCACATGGCCAGGTCCATGGGCAGCATCCAGGGCAGAAAATCGCTGCTGCCGCCGTCCGGTGCACTGCCATGCCTGGGACCGGCCTGGCCGAAGATGGCCAGGTCACTGGACAAGGTGGTGTCGCAGGCCATGCCGATCTCCTGGCCGCCAGCCACTCGCATGCCGTTGACCCGGCAGATGGTGGGTTTCTTGCAGCCGAGGATGCCATCCACCATGGCGTTGAAAAGATCCATGTAAAGCCCGTATTCGTTGGGCCGCTTTCCATAATATTCGGCGTACTCCTTCGTATTGCCACCTGTGCAAAATGACTTGTCGCCCATGGCAGTGAAAACTGCGGCCACCACTGAACTGTCCGCTGAAGCACGATGGAACCCGGCGATGACGCCCTTGACCATTTCGGTGGTATAGGAATTGTACTGCATCGGGTTGTTCAGGATGATCCAGGCCGAAAACAGGCCGTCAACCGGATTTCCCGACGGATCCAGGATGGGGCGCTTTTCGAACATAACCCCGGGCGCGTCGCTGGAAAAGTGTTCCTCACCCCACAGGTGATGGTTCTTGATACCGGATTCTCTCGGCAGCCAACTCAGGTCACTCATCGTTACCTCCCTCTTGGCGGCTCGCGATGAAGCCGCAGGTTAAGAAATGCCTTTGTCCCGGGTGTACCGGGACGTATTATTTGGGGGACAGGCTGGACGACATCTGTTAAGAAACAAATATCAAATAATGGATAAAATTCATTTGATAATTGGTTACATATTAGCTATATATTAGCTACGAATAGGGTTAGTCAAGAAAAAAAACCAGCCTGTTCAATATCCTTTTCAAGACAGGCGGTTCCCATGATCGCCCGGCCTGCGGACATCTTCTGCCCATCGGTTTTTATGATTGGCTGATTGCCGTCCGGATTGCCGTGGGATGCGCATGGCAACTGACAGCGCTGCTCCGGAACGGTTCGTTCTTATCTTTCCGGGGCCGACTGCCACCACCGGCGAAGGAGGTCAAGACTGTGAGATACCCGAAAGAGTGTGTCCTGAAGGAGTGCGTGGAGGCAGTGATTCGCCCGTTGGAACCCGGAGACCGGCCGCTTCTGGGGGCCTTCTACAACCGGATTCCCGAATCAGATCGTTGGTTCATGAATTACGATGTCATGGACCCGGTGGTCATGGACACCTGGTTCGATGCCGTGGAAAAGGGCAGCGTCTGTTCCATCCTGGCCATGTGCAATGAGACTGTCGTGGGTCAGGGAAACCTTTATCTGCGTGGTTTCGGTGCCACCCGCCACGTGGGTCGGTTCCGTATCGTGGTGCTGCCTGAATACCGGCAGATGCGGCTGGGGACCTGGTTGCTGCTGGACCTGATTCAATTGGCCATGGATCAGGGCCTGGAGATGCTCCGGGCGGACCTGGTGGCCGGCGTCGAAGACGGGGCTATCGAAGCCGTGAAGAAATTCGATTTTTTCAAGTTTGCCGAGCTGAAGGAATATATGAAGGATATCCAGGGCAACCGTCAGGATCTAGTGATCATGGTCAAACGACTGCATAAAGAGTGGAGTGACTTCTAACCCTATGCGGGTCTGCGTCCGGCGGTCATTGATTCCTCGACATTTACGGCATCCACTCACCTTGGAGAAGACAGACGCTCTTGAACGATTCCATGCAAAAGGAGATTGTCCGGTCCACCCCGGCCGGTCCTGTGCAGATTCGGTCTTTCTGTACGCCCGATGAAATCCAATCCTACCGTTTCGACGACCAGTTCGGCACCCACGCCCAGTATAAATCCATTTATACCAAAAGAGAAACCCTTGAAAAGCATGCCGCCAAAACCGATGCCAATGTGGTGCTGGCCCTGACGGAAGACCAGCATATCGTGGGATTCGGGGTTTTCAGCCACCCGGAAGCCGACGAGCGGTGGACGGAACTGGGGATGGGTATGATGATGGAAGTAAAGGCGGTGGAAGTGAGCAGAATCCTTCGATCCTGCAAGATCGCGGGAGACATGGTCCGACTCATGCTGAACCACCCTAAAATTGAACGGATGATTGCATACATGGTCGGATATTCATGGACCTGGGATCTGGACGGTTCGGGCATGAACGCCCAACAATACCGCAACATGCTTATCCGGCTGTTCAATCCCCACGGGTTTATCGAACTGCAGACCAACGAACCGAACATTTGCCTGAAACCCGAAAACCTCTTCATGGGTCGCATCGGTAAAGAGGTTTCAGATCAGGTGCGCAAGGATTTCAAGTGGCTCCGGTTCGGGATTTCCCCCTGATTGGATCCGGCACACGCGTTATCCAGGAGCAGTCAATGACGTATTTTTTCTCAGGTCCCCCACTGCTCGTGCATATTCTGATCATTGCCATGGTCAATGCGTTCTTCTTTCCGATCATTGCCCATTGGTCAGGATCCATTCTTTATGCCTTTCTGATCAGCGTGGGCATTCTCTGCATCTATGGGCTGATTGCGATCTGGCTGTTGGGCAGGAAGAGACGGTAAATCATTATGGCCAAGAAAAAATTCTACGCGGTTGCCGTCGGCAGGCAGCCGGGCATCTACACCCAGTGGTTCGGAGACGCCGGTGCTCAGCATCAGGTGATCGGTTTTCAAGGCGCCCGGTACAAGCGCTTTTCGACACGTGAGGAAGCACAGGGCTTTATCCAGGATTGGCGTTCAGGCGAACAAATACGCGTCAAGCCGTCAGGAAAATTAAATGCCCGATCAACCGCTACGCCCATCGACAAACCGGATGTTGAGCTTGTAGACCGGATCATCATTTACACGGATGGATCCAGTCTGGGTAACCCCGGCCCCGGCGGTTATGGGGTTGTCATTTCATCGTCCGGGGGAAACCAGGAACTTTCCGGCGGCTTTCGTAAAACCACCAACAACCGCATGGAACTGTTGGCCTGCATTGTCGGGCTCGAACAACTCGAAACCCCCTCGGCCGTTGTTTTGTACAGTGACTCACGTTATGTGGTGGATGGCATCACCAAGGGCTGGGCAAAAAAATGGCAGCGCAACGACTGGCGCAAAAGCAATGGTGGAAAAGCCCTGAACATCGATTTTTGGGAACGCTTGCTGTCAATTTGTGACCGGCATGACGTGTATTGGGTCTGGGTCAAAGGACATGCGGGAAACCCAGGAAACGAGCGATGCGACAAGCTTGCCACCCAGGCGGCCAACCTACCAGAGTTGCCTCCAGATGTCGCTTATGAAACCGCATTCTCTCCAAGCCCCTGATAATAAATCTTAATCCTATTCAAGTTTATCGCTTGCGTGGCGATATGAAGAATAAGAAGTCATATAGATATAATGGATAAGGAGCGCTTCATGGTTCCGGAAGCAAAATCAAAACAGATGCCCCACGCCACAGCCGACGTGTCTTCTGAAAAGAAAGAACACCGGATCTTTATCAATGACCGGGGAGAAGGCACGTTCATCTGTCCGGCCTGCAATAACGGCGTCATCAGAGACTTGAGCCAGTTCTCCCAGGCCCAGGAGGCGGTTCGGCTCAAATGCAAATGCAGTTGTGGCAACGATTATCGCGTGCTGCTGGAGCGCCGACGACATTTTAGAAAGTCGGTGAACCTGGTGGGGATGTTTTTCTTTCAGGGTAGCAAAGGCAACCCAATCAAAGGGTTGATCAAGATACGGAATATCTCCCAGTCGGGCATTCAGTTTTCGATTAACAGCATGCCCGAATTCGAGGTGGGGGACAAACTGACCATCGAGTTCACCTTGGATGACGAGGAACACTCCCAAGTCCGTGAAGCGGGTATCGTCCAGCGGATCCGGTCCAACATCGTCGGTTTGGATTTTAACACCACCGACCACTACGGCAAACTGGGCCGGTACCTCTTCCAGTAAAGCTGCCTGGATCTTCCCACACCAATTCCGATTGAATCAGTGCAATTTTCAGATCCTGCATAATATCTCCGCGGCCTGTTCCAGGGTGTGATCTCTTTTGGCAAAGCAGAACCGCAACACCCGGTTGTCCTGTCCATCATGGTAAAATACCGACGGCGGGATGGCCGCCACTTTGTGCACCGTGGTCATTTGGCGTGCAAAAGCCACGTCATCTAAGTCGGAGATGGCTGAATAATCCATCATCTGGAAATAGGTACCGTGGCAGGGCAGGGGCTTGAAGCGGGAATTTTCTAACAGGGATAGAAACCGGTCCCTTTTTTTCTGGTAGAACACCGACAGCCCGAGATACAGGGATGCATCTTCCATGATATCGGCATAGGCCCATTGGATGGGCGTGTTGGAGGCAAAGGTCAGAAACTGGTGGACCCGCTGCAACTCTCGCGTGAGGGGCGGCGGTGCCACGCAGTAACCGATCTTCCAGCCGGTGGTGTGGTAGGTCTTGCCGAAGGAGCTGACCACGAAGCTTTTTGCGTACAGCAACGGGTCTCTCAATACGCTTTCGTGGACCAGGCCGTCGAAGATGATGTGCTCGTAGACTTCATCGGAGACGATAAAGATGTCCCGGTCCGCAACGATCTGCTTCAATGCCGCGATGTTCGCCGGTGAGAGCACGGTGCCCGTTGGATTGTGCGGAGAATTGATGATAATCAGTCGGGTATTTGGCCCGATGGCATCGCTGACCTCATCCCAGTCGATGTGATAGTCGGGCTTTTTCATGGAGAGATAGACCGGCGTTCCGCCGTTTAGACGGATGGCCGGAACATAAGCATCGAAGGCCGGTTCGAAAACCACGACCTCATCACCCGGGCGGACCACGGCGGTGATGGCTGCGAACAGCGCCTCGGTGGCCCCCGATGTGATGGTGATTTCCGTATCCGGATCGACCGGGTTACCGTAAAGATCGGCGACCTTTGCGGCGATCCGCTCCCGGAGCATTGCCACGCCCTGCATGGGCGCATACTGGTTGCGGCCGGCCCGCATGTGCGCAAAGACGCGATCGATCAGTGCCGGGGGCGTATCGAAATCGGGAAACCCCTGGGACAGGTTGACGGCACTGTGTTCGGCGGCCAGGGTGGACATGACCGTAAATATGCTGGTGCCCACATCCGGCAGTTTCGAGGTGATCGTCATTGGGTCGATCTCCCTTGATATGGGTGTGGCTAAAATTCTTTATGGCCCTCATCGGCAGACGCATCCCGATAGTGGGAAGCCATGGCTACCGCATGGCGACCGACGGTCTGGCGAAGTGCCGCCGGCTCCAGCACCTGTGCCCCGGCGCCCCAGCGCAGGACCCAATGACCGATCTCTTCGATGCCGGCCACGGTGGCGGTGAAAATCAGCGCGCCGTCGGCTTGATCCGCCAGGCGTTGGCTCGGGTGCCAGATGCGCTCGCGGACGTAACCGGCAACTGATTCGAGGAAGCGGATCTTCACCCTCACCGGCGGTCCCTGGTATATGCCGAAGCTGTCCTGCAAAAAGGCATGCATGTCGAATGCTTCGGGAATTTGAAAATCGTCATCGCTCAGGGTCACCGTTTTGATGCGATCCACGGCAAACGTCCGGACCCCTTTTCTCAGGGCGCAATAGCCGATCAGGTAGAGGGTGTCCTCCACATGGCGCAGTCGGTAGGGATGAACCGTCCGTTGACTTTCCTCTTGCCGGCCCATGGAAAAATAGACCATGCGGATTTTTTTTTCGTCTATGATGGCCCGGTTCAGTTCTGCGATGATGGGGCCGAAGCGGGTATAGTCTTTCCTGGGGGCCGGACCGGCATCCACCCGATCCCGGATCCGGTCCAGGTAGTCGATGTATGCGCTCGGCAGCGTGGCTTCGATCTTGGACAACAGGGACGCGATGGCGTCGTAAAAGACGGTTCCCCGATAGGTCTTTAGCATGTCTTTGCCGAAGTAAAGGGCCATCAGTTCAGGGATGGAGAAGGCCAGGGGAACCTTCTGACGACTGGCATTCAGGATGTGCCAATAGCTGCGATTGTCCCGGGCTTCGGAGGTGATGGGAAATCCGCCGGCCTGAAGCGCCTCTAAATCCCGGTAAACGGTCCGCGGGGTGCAGCCCAGCCGATCGGCAAGGGCGGAAACGGTTTTGCCTTGTGCGGAGGCAACCAGGGTCTGGATGATCTTCCACTGCCGGCTTAGTTGGTCGCCTCTGGCCATTTGATATCAGCTTTCCAATTAACGGTCGGCCCTGCGCTGCAACTGAAACAGGACCAAGTTCATCGTTCCCTGGTTGGATCGAAGGGTCTGTCGCCGGGCCTTGACATCGTAGCGGTCGCGCATGCGATCCCAGAAGTCGACGCCGGTGCGGCGCACCCCCTCGGCCAGAATGATGGTTCCTCCGGGATTCAGGTAGCGGTCGAACATGGCTTCGAGGCCATCGATGTCTTCGGCTTTGTAGACGGTTTCTGATCCCACAATCGTGTCGAACCGGCCCTCCAGCTGCGGGGCGTTCCAGTCCAGCCGCTCGATGGCAATCTCCGGGCAGTCGTTGGCCAGGGCGTTGGCCCGGGCAAAATTGAGGGCGTCGGGGTTGAGTTCGGTCATGGTGATGCGATGGCCTGCCTTGGCAGCGGCAATGCCCACCACCCCCAGGCCGCATCCAATTTCCAGCATGGTTTTCGTCGGGTCCGGCGGCATGCCGGCGAGGTAGCCGGCCAGGACACCGGAGGCTTCCCAGAGCTTGGCCCATAACGGGAAATTATCCATCACGTCGTCCGGATTGATGAACCGGTCAATGGATGCGGGCGTAAACAGCCTAATGGTTTGCCCGTTGATCTTCACGGGTGTGGTGACCGTGTCGTAAGTCCGCTGAAACTGCTCCAGTGTGAACATGCGTAATGAGATTGCCTTTGCTATTTGTAAACGGGTTTAGCGAACCACCAGAACCGGGCAGGGTGCCTGCTGAAGCACCCGGTGCGCGACGCTTCCCAGCAGCAGTCCCTTCAAATCGGAACGGCCGCGAGAGCCCATGATGACCAATTCACAGCTTTCGATCCGGGCGATATCGCATATCTTTTTTCCCGGCGGTCCCTCCACGATAAGATCGGTAAATTCGACGCATTTTTCTGCCAGGATCGACCGGAACGGTTCCACCAGCGCCTTGGCCTCAGCCATAATCTTGTCTATGGCATGTTGAAAATAGGGTTCGCCCAGCTTGACTGGAAAGGGACGATGGCAGTAAAGCAAAAGCACGCGGGCGCTCATCAGGCCCGCCAGTTTCAATGCGTAGGCCGTCGCCCGGGTGGCATGTTCCGATCCGTCGACCGGCAGCAGGATGACCGGTGTTGACATGGCGCACCTCCTTTGTGAAACGACCCCGTGGACCGGCACGATACCGGCTTGTCATGGGGTTGACCCAGATATCCATCCATCTTCCAAGCATAGCCGGGGTGCGCCTTGTTGTCAAAGGATCGAGGGCCCTCAGCGGAGCATGTTTTCCGGCATCCGGACTGCCACCACTTCGCCCGTGGCGCATAGCTTCCCTTCGGCCGAAACCGTTGCCGATACGACCACCTTTTTCTCTTTCAATTCCTTGATCACGCCGCGGATTTCCAGCTCGGCGTCTATTGGGGTCGGGCGCAGGTAGTTTACATGCAGCGATGCGGTGACAAATCGGAAGGGGGCCTCGTCCGGCCGGGCTCGTCCGGCGGCGGCAGAGGCTGAACCGGTGCCGTGACAGTCGATCAAAGAGGCCAGGAGTCCGCCGTATACATAACCGGGTATGGCCAAATGGACAGACCGCGGCCGAAATCGGGCGACCGTCTCGTCACCATCCCAATAGCTCTTCAACTGCAGGCCATCCGGATTGAGTCGTCCGCATCCATAGCAGTGGCTCAGTTCGTCGGGATAGTTGTCCTGAAATGCGATTTCACTCATGGTGCTCCTTTCTCGTTTAGACACAGCTGTTCCGGGTCAGATCTCACAGGGAGTATGACGGGCG
>JAQYWF010000197.1 GCA_030145105.1 Desulfosarcina sp. | reverse complement strand
GGTAGGGGTATGGACCCTCGTATGATGGATCCACGCATGATGATGGATCCACGCATGATGATGGGTCCCGGTCGAGGCCGCAGAGGCATAGTTGGTGAAGATGTAGCGTCGAAGGCCAGGGGACGGTATTTGACCTTTATTTTCCCATTACCCGACAGGATGCAAAAATGGAGGCTGAGGAACTAACCATCGATCGCTACCTCAGTGCCGGTGAGTCTGTCCTCGTCGTGGATGACATAAAGGAACAGCGTGATCTGGCTACCTTCATGCTGAAACGCATGGGCTACCAGGTAGATGCGGTTGCCAGCGGCGAGGAAGCGGTTCAATACATCCGCAAGACTCCGGTGGATATCCTGGTCCTGGATATGATCATGGAGCCTGATATGGACGGTCTTGATACCTATCGTCAGATTTTGGCTATCGCACCAGGCCAGAAAGCGATTATCGCCAGCGGCTTTTCCGAGTCTGAACGAGTACTGGAAGCCCAGCGTTTAGGTGCCGGTCCTTATATCAAAAAGCCCTACCGTATGGAACAGATCGGCATGGCTTTGCGGGAACAGCTGGTCGCCGCCCCAACCGATGACCCGCCCGAATTTTTGGTCCACGATTAGTCCGGTTTATGATTTCCCTCACTTGCTGCCAGCCGCTTTAAAATTACCATTTGGTAATCTTTTAGTCATCTTGCCGTCATCCTCGAAGGTTATATTCATGTGCTTGAATGTTCGGTTGTTGATGTTGATGTGCTATTACGCGTTTAACTTGGGATTCTTCAGGAGGTTGGTCATGATCAAATCCAGACAGGCAGTTCAACCGTTTCTTATCTTTTTTTTGTTTTTCGGTGCGGCGGCTTTCCTATGGGGAACCACTCCAGCGGTCGAAACCGTGCACGCTTTCTCGGCTCCGGAGAGCTTCAGTGAACTGGCCGAAGCAGCCAGACCCGGTGTGGTTAACATCCGCACCGTTAAAATCATCAAGGGCGGAAGTCCGGTATTCCGCCATTTTTTTGGAAACCCCCATGGGGGCAACCGGAATCCATTTGACGAATTTTTCGGTCCGTTTCAGGGTGATGGGCAAAAGCGCGACTTTAAACAGCGCAGCTTAGGTTCTGGATTTCTCATCGATGGCGACGGTTTCATCGTTACCAACAACCATGTGATCGAGGACGCCGATCAGATCAAGGTGATCTTGGCCGACGATAAAGAATTTGACGCAGAATTGGTAGGACGGGATCCGAAGACTGACCTTGCCCTGATTCGCATCGAAGGGGCGAAAAATCTTAAACCGCTTGAACTTGGCAACTCAGAAAAACTGAGGGTGGGTACTTGGGTGGTGGCCATCGGCAGCCCCTTCGGGCTGGAGCAGACAGTCACCGCCGGCATCGTGAGTGCCAAGGGGCGAATCATCGGCTCGGGGCCCTATGACGATTTTATCCAGACCGATGCCTCAATCAACCCGGGCAACAGCGGCGGGCCGCTGCTAAATATGGATGGTGAGGTGGTGGGCATCAACACGGCCAGCATCGCCAGCGGCCAGGGCATTGGTTTTGCCATTCCCATCAACATGGCCAAAGGCATCATCGATCAACTCAAGAACAAGGGAGAAGTCACCCGCGGTTGGCTGGGCGTGGGAATTCAGGACCTTACCCCGGAACTAGCCGACTATTACGGTTTGAAGGCGCAAAAGGGCGTATTGGTTACCCAGGTATTCGAAGGGGATCCGGCGGATAAAGCCGGAATCAAAGTCAATGACATTATTTTGTCCGTGGATGGCCAAAAGGTGACAACAGGCCGGGAACTGTCTGCCATGATTGCGAATACGCAGGTGGGGAGCCAGACAACAGTCGACTTGATTCGGGACGGCAAAACAAAATCCCTGACGGTAACCTTGGCCAAACGGGACGATGAGGAGAAGATGCTGGCCACCCAGAGTCGGAACAATAACGAACTGGGCATCGAGGTCACGGACCTGGATTCAGATATTGCACGCCGTTTCGGCATCGAGGGAAAGGAAAACGGTGTGTTGGTCACGGATGTGAAAGATGAAAGCTTGGCCCGAGAGGCCGATGTGCGACCCGGTGATATCATCAAGGAAATCAATCGCACCGTCGTGAAAGACCGCAAAGACTTTGTCCAGTTGATGAAAAAGAACGAGAAGAGCGAAACCATTCAACTGTTGGTCAAGCGGCGCAACGCAGGGTACCTGGTGGTAAAAATAGAGCGCAAATAACCAACTTCAGTTCAGTGATGCCATCGGCGGATTCCGGTTAACGATTCGGGTCCGCCGTTTTTTTTGGGTCTTTTCGGCATTGGAAACAGTTGCGATCGGGGCTTGACACGATAGCAAAACGGAACTAAGTTGGCTCAAAAACGTGCAAATGCGAGTAATTGAGCTGTTTGCACGCGTTGCCTGACAGAGAAAGGAAAGCGTGATGCCGGTTTACGAATTCAAGTGCAAATGTGGCCATATTACTGAAGAACTGGTGCGGATGGATACCCAAATGGTCGAATGCCCCAAATGCCACGATAAGGCCAAGAAAATACTTTCCGCTTGCAGCTTCGAACTGAAAGGCGGCGGATGGTATGCCGATGGATATGCCTCGTCGAAAAAATAGCCGGCAAGCCAAGATCTTCTTGACGAAGAATCGGCGATATGATCAATCAAAACCCGCCTGCTCCATTTTTCATTGTTTGATCACTCGCATATGAGCGCGTGCTTGCCACCACCGGCAGCAGTTTCTTCGGTCATGCTCTTGCCGGATGACGCTACCCTGTATACCCTAAAAGATAAAACCGGCCCTCTTTTTCGGAGGTTTGTCGGTTTTTTTAATTTATTCTGCTGTATAATGTCTTCGCGAAACCGTACCTTAAACCACCAGGGGGTGACATGACACAGGAGCTAATCCATAGGATCGAAGCCTTGACAGCCTTTGCCATTGACGCCATTCGAAGTTCCGGTCAACGGGCATTGGACAGTTTCGGCAAGGGTAGGGGCGCGACCAAATTTGATGAAGGGCTGGTCACCCGGGCAGAGTTACAGATCAGTACGTGCTTCCAGCAAGCGTTGGACAACCAGTATCCCGATCACCGGATGTTCACCAGCAAAGCGTTGGATACAACCTATACCCATGACAACCGGCGATACCTGTGGATCTTCGACCCCATTGACGGCGTCGACAATTACCAGGCGGGTATTCCCATCTGGGGCATGTCTCTGGCGCTGCTGGAAAATTTCTGGCCGGTATTCGGTGCATTCTATATGCCGGCCACCGGTGACCTGTTTCATGCCCGGGCAGGCGGCCAGGCCTTTTGGGGAGAGAAGCCTATCCGGATGACCGACGATCGCACCATCGACGACGAAAGCCTGATGTTCACCTTTTCAAGATTCCACAGGTACTATGTTTCCCGGTTTCCCGGAAAGATCAGAAACCTGGGCTGCACCGGTGCTCACCTGTGTTACGTGGCCATGGGGCGTGCAGATGTGGCCATTACAGCCAACGAATCCTTTCAGGATCTGGCAGCCGCGCGAATGATTGTGGAGGCAGCCGGCGGGCAGCTGTTTAAAGCCAGCGGCGAAAAATTCTACCTCAACGATTACCTCAACGGAGCAAGAATCGAAGAACATCTGTTGGTGACCGCCTCCGGCAATTGCCAATCGGTGCTGGGCTGTCTGGAAAGACACGCGTGACTTGAAACAGCTTAAGCATTCCAAATCACAAATCACAAATGCCAAATAAATCACAATCGCCAAATTCAAAATTCCAAACTACCATGGTCATTAACAAAGAACCCTCCAATACTCGGTGGTGGAGAAATCAAATGACCATCAATGGTTGGTTCTTGCCCTTTTTTGAAACTTCGAAATTGTGATTTGTTATTTCCGGTGTATCCGGATTAAGTATCGTCGTCGACCACGGAATGGGTGTTTTCAAAGCGGTAGATGAGCACACAAACGAAAAGGCCGGCGGCAAATAGGGCGCAGAACAGGAGAAAGCTGTCTTCGGCCTTTTTCCAGGAGAGAAAAAACAAGAAGGCGATGATCATCAGCAGTTTGGTGTTCATGAGGCGATTCCGGGTCCTTCCGCTTTGCTTTACTGGGTTCAAGCCTGCATATCGGCTTTTTCTTTAATATCTTAATTTCTTTTCTCAGAATCAGCGACCATGCCCTTGGTAATATTGGGGATTGCCATAATCATCAGGTTGAAATACCCAAGGAGAGCTATCCGTGGACAATGCGACTCGCACAATCATCGATTATTTTGAACAGATCAACCAGATTCCGCGATGCTCGAAACAGGAACAGCAGATATCCCATTGGTTGCAGCAGTGGGCCATAGACAGAGGGGTACCGGTAAAATCGGATTCAGCCGGTAACCTGGTCCTGCAGGTACCGGCATCAAACGGCTTTGAGCACGCGCCCACCGTCATTCTTCAGGGTCATCTGGACATGGTTTGTGAAAAACAGGATGGCTCGGATCACGACTTTTCCAAAGATCCCATCCGCATGGTGCAGGATGGCCCCTGGCTGACCGCCAGGGAAACCACCCTGGGAGCGGATAACGGGATTGCTATTGCCCTGGCCCTGGCGCTGGTGGACAGCCCGGAGGTATCCCACCCGCCGCTGGAACTTTTTTTTACGGTGGAGGAGGAGACCGGCCTGACCGGCGTTCTGAAGATGGACCCATCCTTGCTGTCGGGAAAAATCCTGATCAACTTGGATTCAGAGGACGAAGGCGTGTTCGTCGTCGGTTGTGCGGGTGGGAGGAACACCACCATCAACCGACCATTGGATCTCAATATTCTCGACGGGGACGATGACTTGCTGAGCGTGTCAGCCCAAGGCATGAAGGGGGGACACAGCGGGGTGGACATCGCCAAACATCGCGCCAATGCCAACAAGGTCATGGCCCGCCTGCTGAGTGCCGGGATGGCGGTTGTGCCGATGCGACTCGTGGCGCTAAAGGGCGGTACCGGCAGGAATGTAATCCCCCGTGGCTGTGAGGCGCTTGTGGCTTGCCGCCGGGATTCGATTGATGCCCTGGAAAGGGTGATCGGATCAGTCGCCGATCTCATCAAACAGGAATATAAGACGGCGGAACCGGCGTTGAGCGTTTATATTGATAAAAAAGGGCCGGTGAATGCAGGCCAACGCGGCGCCACTGAAAACGATACGGCTGTGACGGTCAACCTGCTGGCAGCGTTGCACAGCGGGCCGGTTGACATGGCCGAAGACTTTCCGCTTCTGGTGCAGACGTCCACCAACCTATCGTTGGTGGAAATAAGCAACGATGCATTGGCGGTGACCGCCAACCAGCGCAGTTCGGTACCATCCCGTCTCGATGCCATCTGCCTGGCGGTTGAGGCGGTGGGCCGCCTTGCCGGGGCCACGGTTAATACCGGTACCGGTTATCCGTCGTGGCCCATGAATCGTGAATCTCCACTACTCAAACGCTGTACGGCGCTTTATCGGGAGCTGTTTGATACCGCACCCACGGTGCAGATTATGCACGCTGGATTGGAATGCGGGGTGATCGGCGACCGGTGCCCGGGCATGGATATGATCTCCCTGGGACCCACCATGGAGAATCCACACTCGCCGTCTGAGCGGCTCTATCTGCCGTCGGTGGAAAAGGTGTGGCTGCTGATGGTGGCTTTGCTGAAGTCGTTGGGACGATAAAGCATTATCGGTTTCTGCCGATTCCCCGGACGCGGCTTACCGGTTTAACCGGCCCCGGACTTTCATCCCCCCCCACCGTACCCACGGTTTTACCTTTGCGGCCAGCGTGCCGGTAGCCTGAAGCGACGCGGCGGCCAGAGGCATCGCGTCTTCCCGGTCGGCGCTTCAGTTTTGGTGGTATGTCACCGCCGGTCATTTCATCGAGAACCTGTTCAAAGGTTTTTCGTCGTTTGGAATCGGTCTCATCATCCAGTGGTGCCGAGGGTTCGCCGGAACGGTTCCCCGCATAGGCGTTCAGGGCATCGAACAGGTGGTCCACCCAGGAGCGCTTTTTCGCTTTTTTGCCAGGTATATCGTGGCGGTCGGTGCTGCTTTGACCCGGATGAGGTGAGATGGCGCTGGCTGAGACGGTCGGCTCCGGGCGGTGCATGGCCAGGTGTGCCTTGACGCGGGCATAGGCGATGTTGATTTGCTTCAGTTGCTCTTCGGCCCCGGTCTTGTTGGCCGAGCCCTCGGGGAACTGATCCGGATGCCATCGTCGTACCTGGGCCTTGTATGCGCGTTTGGCCTGCGCTTCATCCGTTTCCGGGCCGAGACCCAGCATATTAAAGCACGTCGTTAAATTCATCCCCGATCCCCGTTTGTCATCGCCTCAAAATAGGTGAAAAGGGCCATGGTGTCAATCTGGGCCTTTTCGCCGATTCAGGCTCGTGCATCATCCGGGGAAAGTTTTTTTCTGAGGCCCTTGACCCGGCGGCCAAAAGCTTTTACTCAACGAACGGAACCCATCCTTGCCAGAGGAGTGAACATGCGAAAACCGACCCTTACCGTTTCCTACATATTCTTTTATCTGCTTTTTTCGGCCGATACCTGGCGGATTGCCGCCGGTTTTGTCTGCGCCCTTTTTTTAGGTCCTTTGCTGACCGAGGGGCGGAACCTGAGCCAGGGCGGTGAAGTGATGGTCTGGCTGATGATTCTGGCCATCGGCTGGTCGGTGACAGCCTGGCCGGCCAAAAAGATCACCGGTGCATTGCAGCGGGCAGTCAAGCGGGCCGCCAAATAGTGTTTATATAAAAACAGCATCTTTTTGCCCATGCCTGCGTTCTCACTCCGTAGAACCGGAATTCAATCACCCGTCCTCCGGCTTTTGTCTACTATTGGATCGACTCGATCCACGGTGAGGGTTACGGCGCCCCAATTTTCTTCCACCTTCCCCACCAGCAGATAGGGTCGATTCCGGTCTAGTATGTGACAGAAGCGGCGGTAAGGCTCGGGAAAGAAAGTGGTCTCAACGATACCAGTTTCATCTTCGAAGGTGAGAAATTCCATGGGATCCCCGTGGCGGGTGTGCACCACCTTGCCAGTGACCAGCCAGGCGGCCAGCCGAACCCGCCGACCTGTCAGGCTTGGAAGGCGGCTGGCTTTCGCCGTGTTCATCGTCTTGATGATATCGGCAAACAGGGTGATGGGGTGTCGGCTGCACAGAAAACCCAGAACGGCGAATTCCCGGCGAAGACGCGTCGTGGCGTCCTCCGGCGGGAATACAGGTGGTGAAATGGCAGCCTTGCTGACCTGTCGGGATGCGAACAGATCGGCCTGGCCCGTTGATTGCCGTTGATCCGCCTTCCACTGGGCCAGGGCCCATAACAATTGGGTCCGCGAATACCCGGCGGCCAGTCTATCCAGGGCGCCGCAGTGGATCAGGGCCCGGGTTTCGTCTTCATGTGGCCGCACGCGATCCAGGAAATCGGTCATGTCCTTGAAACCGGACGTTTGCCGGCATCCCATGATTTTCTCCATGGTATGTTGGCCCAATCCACCAACCGCCATCAGGCCGACCTGCAGACGCCGGTCCCTGCCTGTCCAGCGGATTAGACTGGTGTTGACGTTCGGCGGATCAAGGAGCAGCCCCATGCGCCGGGCTTCGGAGACGTAGGCGAAGGTGCTGTAAAAGCCCCCCTGGTTGCTGATGACCCCGGCCATGAATTCGGCCGGGTGATGGGTCTTGAGAAAGGCCGCCTGGAACGACACCCTGGCGTAGGAGGCGCTGTGGGGCTTGCAGAAGGAGTATCCGGAAAAACTCATCATCATCTGCCATACGGCGCTGGCCCGATCCGGGGATACGCCCCGGGCTGCGGCGCCGATCATGAAGCGGTCATGGAAATCGGCCAACTGATGCTGCCGGTCTTTTTTAGCGATAATCTTCCGCAGGCCGTCGGCCTCGGCATTGGAGAATCCGGCCAGGGCTTCGGCCGCCCGGGAGACGTCCTCCTGGTAGACCATGATGCCGAAGGTTTCGTCCAGTACGTCTGCCAGCAGCGGGTGGATGGGGTCCCAACTGCCGCCGTGCAGGCGTCGGAGGTACTCCTGGATATAGGCGTTGGCCGCCGGCCGGATGATTGAGGAGTGAACCACCAGGTGGTCAAAGTCACCGTTGCCGGCCTTCTGGTGCAGCAGGCGCATGGCCGGGCTCTCGATGTAAAAACAGCCCATGGTGTGGCCCCGGGCCACGGTGCCCCGGGTGGCCGGATCGTCCTCGGGTACCCAACGGTTTTCGTCGAAGGCAACGCCGTTGGTCCTTACGTTGGCCAGCGCATCCCGGATTACTCCCAGGCTCCGGTTGCCCAGAAGGTCGATTTTCACCAGGCCGGCGTCCTCTGCACCGTCCTTGTCCCACTGGATGATGGGGACCCCTTTGGGGGCGTTTTCGATGGGGACATAGCTGTGGATGGAACCCGGGGTTATCACGACGCCGCCGGGATGGACGGAAAGGTGACGCGGGATGCCGATGATTCGCTGAGCCAGGGCCATGATCTGTGGCCAGGGGTGAACGAAATCCAGGTTGCGGGTTTCCGGGCGCTGTCGCAGGTTTTTCAGCAACCCCGAATCCAGTTCGTCCCGCTGCCAGAACCAGGGCAGGCGCCGGGTGATTTTGCCGATCTCGGCATCGGGCATGCCGAAAACCTTGGCCGTCTCGCGCAGGGCCATGCGGGGCTGGAACAGAATATGGCTGGCAACCATGGCCGCGTGGCCGGCGAAGCGGTCGAGCACACCGTCGATGACCGTGTCCCGTTCGTCCCAGGCAAAATCGACGTCGATGTCCGGTGGGTCCGTTCGTCCGGGGTTGAGGAATCGACCGAAGTACAGGTTGTGTTTCACCGGGCAGACGTTGGTGATGTTCAGGCAATAGGCCACCAGGGAGGCGGCAGCCGATCCTCGGCCGCAGGTGCGCGGACTTTGCGACACGATTTTTTGTACAACCAAAAAATAGGCCGAGAAATCCATGCGGGCGATGACGGCCAACTCGTGCTCCAGTCTCTCCACCACGGCCTCGCCCAGTTCCCTGCCGTATCGATTCCGGGCACCGGCATAGGCGGCCCGGCGCAGGCAATCATCGGCACTGCGCACTCCGTTGTCTTCCCACGGCGGCATGACCCAACCGAACGATGGGCCGGTGAAGGTCAGTCTTTCGGCCATTTTGCAGGTGTTCTCCAGGGCTTCCGGGCAATGGATGAACCGCCGGTGATATT
>JAQYWF010000023.1 GCA_030145105.1 Desulfosarcina sp. | reverse complement strand
TCAATAATGATTTCTACGCCGTTGACGCGTTCTTTTAAATACACCGATACCTTTTGCGCCCAGGCATGTTTGACCACATTGGTAAGCAGTTCTCGCACGTTGCGGAATATAAGGGCGCGCACGTTTTTTCCCAGGACCCCGCGCTTTTCCTCAGTTAATTGGTCGCTGAACTCGGTTTTCAGGCCATACCGCTTTTCGATCTGCTCCTCCAGCCACTCGGATATGGCGGCCCCCAGGCCGATTTTGTTCATCAATGGCGAACTAAGCCCGAAAATCAGGTTGCGGGTCTCCTGCAGTGCCTGCAGCATGATATTGGAGATATCCTTGACCAGGATTTTTCTTTCCAGGTGCGACTCGCTTTCCAGGATGCCATTCAATTGCATGCGGGCCAGGGCCAGCGAATGGCCGACATGATCGTGCAGGTCGACGGCAATCTTGCTTCGTTCCTTTTCCTCCGCAATGGTCAACTGGGAGGCCAGGGCCTTGAGTCGCTGTTGGTACTGCAGGATTTCCTGCTCTGCGTGTATGCTACTGGTGATGTCGATGCCAAAGGAAAGCGTTCCGTCAACCTGATCGCTTTCTTTGATCTCGTTGTTGCTCCAGGCGATCACCCGTTCTTCACCGTTTTTGGTCAAGATGGGGTTTTGAAAGGATTTGGGCAGCCCCCCTGCAATCAGGCGGGAAAATTCCGCATGCACGTGAGGATACCGTTCTTTGGGTGTCAGGAACTCGAACCAGTTTTTTCCATGGAGTTCGGAGATGGTATAGCCGGTAATTTTTTCCGCGGCTGGATTGAACAGATTGACGTTGCCCATATTATCCAGTCCGACGATCATCACGTTGGCGGTCTCGACCAGGTGGTCGGTAAACCGTCTGGAGATCTCCAAAGCCCTTTCCGTCCGGTTTCTTTCTGCGATTTCAATTTTCAGGGAGTCAGTGGTGTTTTCCAGTTCAATCGTGCGGTAACGGACCCGCTTGGCCAGGCTCCGGTTCCAGAAAACAAAAAAGAAGACAACGCCGGATGCCCCCCCGACAACAAGTAGAATCCATTTCAACGCCTCGGCTCTGTTGGTTCCCTGATGGTACCTTACCGCGACATACTTATCGCGGATGGCCGTTTTTTCCGCTTCGGTGATACTGGCCAGCGCCTTGTCGATGATCGAGGTCAGTTCCGGCCAGTCGCTACGATTGCCCATGGCCAAAACCTGGTCGCCGAAGGGGGTGGGGGCGACGACACGCAAATCAGTTAATCCCCGTTTTTGGATGATATGGCTGGCCGCGGTCAGGCTGCCGATATAGGCATCCGCCTGACCGGTCGCCACCGCCTGCAGCGCCTGCTCATCCGAATCGAACAGTACCCGCTTGATCTCGGGATAATCCCGGGTCAGTAGCTTCTCAACGATGAAACCGCGTGTGACTGCAAGCGTCTTCTCGGTCAAGCCGCTGATATCCATGATCAGTTCTTCTTGTTCCCGGGCGAAAATGACATAGGGCGACGAGATATAGGGCTTTGTAAAGGAAAGGTATTGTTCGCGCTCAGGGGTATTAACGATGAGTGCAGTCATGTCAGGACCCTGATGCTTTTTCATGCTTTCGAGGAATTCGGCAAACGGCTGTTCGGTCACTTCAAACTCGAACGTGATCCCAGACCGTTTGCCGATCAGCTTGAGATACTCGATGACAATACCCTGGGGCGGTTCGTTGTCTTTGATGATCAGGTAAGGTGGCCAGTCGGCCGTTCGTACCCGCACCGTGCGATTCTGTTCAAGCCAGGCCCGTTCTTCCGGAGTGATCGATATTTCACTTTCTTTGTCTTCCGTATAAAGCGCAACCCATTTATTCTTTATTTCAGAATGCTGCTTTATTGTAATCGCATCGATTGCTTTGTTGATTATGACGGTAAGTTCAGGCCAGTCCGGTCGAATGCCGAGATAAACATTTCTCTCGAGTTCAGGGGGCAATGCAACCACTATGAGATTGGTAATAAAAAGGCTATTGATCATGTAAGTTGTTACCGGCAGGGTCCCTACAATAGCATCTAACTCATTATTAACCAACGCTCGCAGAACCTCTTCCCATGTTGGATAGCCAATAATGTCTATGTCCGGATAATGCTCTTCCATATAATGATGAGCAAAAATCCCCTTCAACGTACCAACTCGTTTATGTGATAAATCCTTAAGGGAAGAGATGCCTCTCGTCTTTTTTTTTGTTATGATGGCATTCGCAATTTTTAAATATGGTTTCGTATAGTTCAGATATTGTTCTCGCTCCTTGCTCTTATAGATAAGGCGAATTCCGTCTATTTTTTTCGATTTCGCCAAATCAAGAATTTCCTGCCAGTCACCGGAGACTATCTTAAATTCGATTCCCAGCATGCTGCCGATCAATTTGGCATAATCAGGGCCTACACCATCGGACAGACCTTTGGTTTCATCAAAAAAATCCAGGGGCGGGAAATTCCCTCCACCCAATGTGATAACCGGATGCTCCCGCAACCAGGCCTGTTCTTCGGACGTCAATTGTATTTTTTTCTTGATTAATCGCTCTGTATCATCGGCAAACCATTTTCTCCAAACCCGATTCTTTTCACTCTCTGGAAGCGCATGGTAAGACTTGTTAAGAATCGAATTAAGAAGTGGAAATTTCTTGCTGACACCAAATTCAGACCCCGTAATGGCCAGCAGGCCGGGAGGGTCGAAAATTCCCTTACGGTTGACACCATTGATGAAGCTGTCCCGCAAAATGAATTCACCAGAGTGCAATTCCTGCACGGCAGCGTCCGCCTCACCCGAGGCAACCAGCCTAAGCATCCCCTCGGTATCGTCCGCCCAGATGATTTTCGCACTGGGTAGCAATTTCTTTATTACAGGCTCAAAACCATAGCCTTTAAAGGAGGCGATAACCTTGTTTTCCAGGGAGGCTGCATCACTTATGTCAGAACGTGAGGAACGGGCAAAAATGGACATCTGCAAGCCCATGACATTTTCCGAGAAATACATGAGCCCTGCACGTTCCTGACTATGAATCACGCCAAGAGCGACATGAAGCTGTCCGCTCTCAATCTTGGACAATGTCTCAGCAATTGGTTGCATGGAAAAATCTGCAGTGAGCCTAACCTGGCTGGCAAGAGATTCCATCATATCGACCAGGGAGCCTTGAATCTTTCGATTTTCCGCAAACATGTAAGGGGGGATTGGAGAAACACCAACGGTAATACGCGGGTTGGCCTCCAACCAGTCTCGTTCCTCGTCAGTCAGTTCAAGCGTTTTATTTTGTTCCGGAACACCGATCCATTTTCGATAAATGGTTTCTATCTCTTCAACAGAAATGGCCGCCAACCCTTTGTTGAGGATAGCGACCAGTTGGGGCCAATCGGACCGCACAGCCATTACGTTTGGGGTGGGATGCTCATAAAACTGGTACATCGCGGCAAGATCGAAAAATTGATACTTGGCCAGGAGGTAGTTGTTTCCCGATGACCCGATATAGAGATCAGCCGTACCGTCTTTAACGCGCTCCAAACCTTCCAGGGCAGTCTCGACCGTGATAAGGGTTGATCCATCTCCATAGAGATTGACCAGATTCTGGGAAAAGAATACTTTATCGATTATGGCAATTTTTTTTCCTGCCAGATCAGCAGGAGATTGAAAAATGAAGCCTTTCCTTGCAAAGATCGTCGGATAGGTGGTCGTGTACCGGTTTGTTTTCAGCCACCCCCGTTTGTCGGCATGATCGGGATGTATCGACAGGACACCGGCAAGCATCTTCCGGTTTACCTGGTCGATGAGGTCTGGTATCGGTTTAACCGTAAGTTTGAAATCGGTTCCCAGGCGCCGATTCAGCAGATCGAAAACATCGACCAGGATGCCGCGGTAACTGCCATCTTTGTTTACAATTACCGCAGGCTCAAATGCATCCGTGTAACCGAACGTGATGTCCGGATGCGCCTTCAGCCAGGCATGTTCTGCGGAGGTTAGTGTGATGGCAGGTCCCGACGCGGCCTGTGCCGCTGATGCCCAAGCAAGGAGAATTAAAACCAGAAGCAACGACAACAACCTGCGCGGGCCGGTCCTGGGCGAACCTGCATCAGGTTGATCCCGTCGTGGATGCCATCCCGTGAAACACTGCTCATTACTCCTGTCTGCCATGTGGTCGTCCCCACTGGTATTTCGTTGCGTCGTCTGAAGGTAGGCGCTTTAAGCGTTTTTCGTGTTAGACTATAGGAAGATTAGACGGCATGCAAGGTCTCGGGAATGGAAATCAGACATGTGATTCTAATCTGAGATGAACCGGGAAAAACCTGATTATAGCACGCCTTGATCTCGAACCTTTTACGAAACCGTTTGAATCGAAACTTTTTACGACTTCATAATAATTGAATCGGATTTGCCGCATCGGTGGAACGGCCGTACTCCATTTTTTTTTAAGCAGACTTTTTCCATTATCTGTTGTATATAAAGTCCCTCCAATCACTTTGCAGGCCAGTAGCTCGAATTGGTAGAGCACCGGACTCCAAATCCGGGTGTTGGGGGTTCGAATCCCTCCTGGCCTGCCATTTTTTCTTTATTCTTCGAACGACAACTCCATCAAAATTAAAGAACTCACCAGCCAAACCGATAACTGGTGGAGAAGCCCGGAAATGATCAGGCGGTTTTTTGCCTGATCACCCCCTTGAGCCGGACCTGCAACCCAGAGGATTCCGATGTCGGAAGCCATGTTCAAGCTTGTCGTCGCCGACCCGGTGGACACACCGCCGGATCGGGTCTACCTGGAGCATTACCAGCTCAGCGAAGCCCCCTTTGCCATCACCCCGGACCCGGAGTTTCTCTTCTCGGCCAGCTGCCACCAGCAGGTGCTTGACAAAAAAGGGCATTGGGCTTCAGGTTAAATCGCTGGTTAAGCTGATTCAAAAAGACGCTAAGCGTGGCCTTGAATGCATCCGGATGGTCCGCATCGACAATCGCCTCCATGTTCAGGACGGGAGTACCCGATACGTCGAGAGAAATCTTTCTCACCGACACCTCATCGGGCATGGCCAGAAGGGTGCGCATCAGGGTGCCGCTGCCGGACGGTCGCTCCAGTTCTCGGGTGATTTCGTCAAGCGCCTGAGATATGTCCTGAAGGGCCAATTCCGGCGGATCCACGGCAGTCGATGTGAGTTCGCTCATTTGCCGGTCGACCGATTCCGACCAGAGATAGAGAACGCCGGATTCGACGGTCAGCAGGACAGCCAGAAGCAGCCCTACGGCAATACCGGCCCATTGCACCGGCCGCCACGACAGTTCATTTTTAAGTGGCCGATAGGATAAGCAGTGCTCCCCGTGCCGGGTCAGATCCAGGGCTGTAAATTCACAGCATGAGGGGAAGACCATGGCTTCGTCGGGGATACCCGTTTCTGTCTTCAAAGAAGGCAGCCCCTGCACTTCCCGGCCTAACAACTCGGTCAGTTGGTTCACGGCCGACGCGTCCGGTGCCAGCATGAACAGGCTATCCACCGCGCTTTTGGTTTTCTGCGAATAGAGGTAAAAAGACTGGTTAATTTCATAATTCAACAGGTCGTATATTTGGGACGCGTCGCCACCGGTGTCCGGGATTTGAATATTGCGCGAGAAAAGGAACTGTCCCATGAAGAAAAAATAGAGAAAACAGTCTGCCTCGCCCAGATGAATGAACCCGACCCCTTTGCTGGAAAAGTCGTCAACCCGATCACCCAGGTTGGCCTGCCACACCTGGGCTGGCGTGGTTATGCGAAGCGGGCCGATGCCAAGGGTTTCCAGCCGTCGGTAGGGCCGATAGGCAATTTCCTCCTGCAGATAGAAGGTGTAAAGCTGCTGGCGATGGTTCTGATCCTGAATAACGGCATAATGATAGAAATCGCCGGCCTGGGTCAGCGCGGGCTGTTCCAGTTTTAATTTGCGTTCAATAAAGGCTGTGATCACCGATTTATTGCGGGCCTGAAACTCGTCAAAACGGCTTCCCATCCAATAGTCCGGAACGACAAGCAGCCGATTGACCGACTGCAATGCCGATCTCGGCAGATCAACTGCCTTCGCGCTACCTTCCAAAAAATCCTCCAGAGGCAGGCTGGCCAGTGTCTGGAAGCAGCCGTCCGTTGAGAGCGTCAGGAAACAGATCGTCTCTTCGCTGGCAATGGTAATCAACGATGGTTGGCGTCTAATCATGATGGACCAAATATCGGCACTTAAATCGAGAAGTTAACCTTATTTGTTATCTTTTTTTGTCCGGTCTATTCTTTTTTGTGCACCTAAGATTCCCCCTATAAGTATGCCCACCAGCCCGGTTGCAGGCAGCACAGACGGTATGCCCCGTGACGGTTCCCGACTTTTTATTGGCCAAAAATGGTCTTGCTTTGATTTAGTTAACGAATATGCTAATTATGATGGACAGATAGAGTTGCTTTGACTGGCGTCTAAGCATCAACCTGGCGGATGACTGACGGTGGATGGGGGGGCATCATCCATATCAGGTCATGCAATCGTGGAGGTCTTCAAAATGAGTAAAATCTGGCTCGCGCTTTGTTCGGCAACCCTTGTTCTCGGCGGGTGCTCGGGCGTCCAGGTCAGTCAGGACTATGATCCGGCCACCAATTTTAAATCGATGCAAGCCTACCGCTGGGAATCGGAAACCCAGGAAAAAACCGGTGATCTTCGCATCGACAATCCCCTTCGCGACACCCGCATCCGGGCGGCGGTGGCGCGTCAGCTCTCCGACGAGGGCTTCGTCCAAACAGAAGACGGCAACGCGACATTCCTGGTCCGTTATCAATACACGCTGCGCCAAAAAATTGAATCGGACGGCGCCGGGCGTGACATCGGGTTCGGCGTCGGCAGCTATGGACGCCATGGCGGCATTGCCATCGGCACCGGTAACAACATCCGCGAATACGATGATGGCAGCCTGACCATCGATTTTGTCGACGCGGCATCGCAAACTTTGCTTTGGCGGGGCACCGGTACTCAGCGGTACCGAGAGTTCAATAATCCGGAGAAAACCAGCCGGGACATCAACACGCTGGTGGAAAAAATTCTGGCACAGTTTCCCCCCCGGACGTAGAATGATGTGGTGTTCTGATGCGCACCACAACTGTTTAATAATATGCTAAAAACCAAAAGACACATGAAACCTAACCCCCCATTCGGCCGCCCCATGGAGGCCCATTGAGCCTTTTTTTCGACAACCGCGACCGTGATCTTCTCAAGATCGTCAATGGTGTGCTGAGCAGATCCACCCCTGCCGTCATCGGCAAAAAAGGCCTGTTCCCATGGTTTCACCCCCATGGCATCAAAGAACTGGCCGAAACCCGGGGGCTTCGCATCGCCTACGCCATCATCCACCTCCTCGAGTCTCTGGAGGCCGGCGACCTGGAAGATCGTCTCAACGCCCTACGCTCGCTGCGTGACGAAGTCCTGCATGCCTCGGCCGGCAGCATGCCCAAAAACGCCGCACGGGTGCTCCTGTCCATTATGAAGGATCTGATACGGGCCCACGGCAACGAGATCGAACAGCTCAAGCTGGCCCATGATTTCAGGCGGGTGGCCAGCGGGAAACCCAGCATCGTCAGAAACATGCTGCGTCGCTACCACTTGCTGGAGATGCCTGAAGCCTGGAATCAACTGGCCTTCGACGATCACGTGCATGACATCAACACCAAGGGTCGCAAATCCGCCTCCCACCTGATTATGGATGCCTGGATCAAGGGTATCCGGCGCCTGCGGGTAATCTACTACAACTTCATCGATCCTCCATCTGCCGCCGAACTGATCGAGGCCGCCCAGATCATGGGGGTTCAAATCCGCATCGGCATCGAGTTCTCGGCCTGCTTCCGGGGAAAATATATCCAGCTGATCTGGGTCCCCCGGGGCTTTTCAGATGCCCAGTCGTTCCTCTGTTTCCTGGCAGAAGAACCGGTCAGGCAGCTCATGGACCAGGGCCGCGCAGTCACCCGTTACCGGCAGCGCCACGTACTGAGCCTCCTCGACGCATTTAACCGGGTTCACCGGCCTGCGGTCAACACCGCCACGGGCTTGGAGATCCCTCCGTTGGACGCCGGCCGGTTCCTGGCATTCGTTCGGCCCGGCCAGCCGTCCATTCTTCACCTGGCCAAATACATCCACCACCAATTGCTCCCCCTGATGAAACGAAAGGTGGAAGAACTGCGTGACACCTGTGAAAGCGTCGATGAAGGCCAAAGGGCGGATATGACCTCACTGGTGGAACGGATGAACGACCTGGACTCGGAAACCATCGTGCGTCAGTTTCTGCGGCCGGTGGCCAATCCCGACATCCCCGATCCCAACCAGATCTACGACGACCCGGACACCCCGGAAATTCTCAACCTGACGCCCCGGCAGTTGCTGGAGCGGGTCACCGGCCTGCACACCGGCTATCGGGTCACCTTGAACCTGACGGATCTGCTTCCCGAGGATGTGGTGGAGATTCTCTACGACTGCGAAGGACTCATCAGCCGGTTGGAAATCTTCAACCTCAAGGACTACACCACCGGTAAGACTTGCTACATCGAGGAGATCAGCGAACTCCAGCTGGCGCTCAACGAAGGCAATGCCATCAATTTGAAGCGGGTGATCCGGCGAATCATCGGGCGGCTGGCCATCGCCAAACCCTTTTCCGGCAAAACGGAACTCATTGAAAAGTTGGGGATCATCCTCCACGATATCTCCGCGTTCACGGCCATGTATAGCTCCATGCATCTCAAACCGAGAATCGGCAGTGACTCGACCGGCCACTCCTCACGCATGTACGGCATGGGGCTGGCCATTTTAGAGACACTTCCCCCCGGCGCCCGCCGGTTGTGCAAACACCGTCAACACGTGGCGCCGGGAGAGATCCCCTGTGCGGTCGGAAACCCGTCGGAACCTCCCAAACGGGCCATCCGCAGCGTGATTCCTTTCAGGATACCGGTTTATAAGCGGGTCACCTATATCCCCTATCGAAGCCCCAAAGGATCCCAGGGACTTCACCAGCGCCTGATTCAACATCTTCCCATCCTCAAGATGCTCGGTAAAAGCCGTCAGGTCGACTGGCTGGTCCAGACCCACCTCACCCGCATGCAACCGGAGGGAAACATCGTCACCCTGGGAGGCATTGCGGACCGGTCGGATAATGGCCTGCGCCTGGAATGCAGTCCGGCAACCTTACCCAAGCCTCGGATGACCCCCTTCTACCTGAATAGCACGGTGAGAAACGGGCTAAAAATACTCATGGGATTCATTCCGGCCTTTCTTTCCTTCTATCTGACCAACTCGTGGTGGGTGCTGGCCTACTTAGGAGCGTTTATCTGGTTCGGCATTACGGGAGTCAGAAACGTCGTCCAGTCGGTGCTGGGCGGCGGTGGCATCAGTCGATCACCGCTGTTGCGCTGGAACGATTACGTCAGCTGGGTAAGGATATCCGATTCACTGCTGTTTACCGGATTTTCCGTACCGCTGCTGGACTATCTGGTCAAGACTCTTTTTCTGGATCGACTCATGGGCATTACGACGGCAACGAACCCGATCGCCCTGTACACGGTCATGGCCATGGCCAACGGCATTTATCTGTCCAGCCACAACCTGTTCCGGGGGCTGCCCAAAGGCGCCGTGTATGGGAATTTTTTCCGCAGCATTCTCTCCATACCCATCGCCATCTTACTCAACATTTTGATCGGCGCCCTACTGGGTATGCTCGGTGTGACGGGTATTGACGGGCATCTGCAAAAATGGGCAGCGGTTATTTCCAAGGGGGCTTCGGACACCGTGGCCGGGGTCATCGAGGGAACGGCCGACCGCTTCAGCAACATTCAAACACGCTTCCAGGACTACGCGGACACCTTGTCCCAGCTCTTCGACACCTACGGCCGCCTGGAAGCCCTGCTGCCGGAACTGAATGTGTGGGAAACCCTCGATTCCATCGGCAAGGAGCGCATCGATGCCAATGCCGATGCCAAGGACCTGGAAAAGCTCATCGTCATCGGGGCCCTGGACCTGCTCTACTTCTGGATGTATCAGCCCCGAGCGCGCACCGCCCTCAAGTACCTCTCCAAAACCCTTTCTGACGAAGAGAAACGCATTCTGGCAGGATGCCAGACGATCCTTAAACGCGAGCGGGAAATCAGTCAGATGTTCATCGATGGCGTGGTGGGAATAAACTTCTCGAAGGGGCTTTCCTTTTACCTGCAGTGCGCACCCGGCTATCTCAAAGCCATGGACCGGCTTTTTAAACCAAGCGCTGGCACATCACGCGATCCAGGGTAGCCAAACCGGGACATATGGCGCACTTTTTGCCACCTTCATCTGCCCCGCTTCCACAGTCGGCTGGCGGGACAATCACGCCATCGTATCCGGATCAATGCCATGATCAGAAGGCTGAGCGGCTGGCAGACTGACAATGAAGGTCGATCCCTTACCCGGTTCGCTCTCCACCCGGACGGCGCCACCCATATCCGACAGCGCCTGGCAGACTACGAAAAGCCCGATGCCGGTACCGTTTTCCTTTCCCCGGGTGGTGAAAAAGGGCTCGAATATGCGCCCTTTGAGTTCGGGTTCGATACCCGGGCCGGTGTCGGTGATGAAAACCACCAGCTGCGGCAACGCGTTCGATGATTCCCGTGTGGCGGCTGCATCGTTCACCAGCCCCACGGTCAAGGCGCCCCCCTTGTCGGACATAGCCTGGGCGCCGTTTACGCAAAGGTTCATCAAAACCTGGAAGACCAGGGCCGGTTCGGCCCACACGGAATCATTTTGATTACCGATGGTATTGTGGAACATGATGTTCAGGCCGTAAGTGGGCTGAAGCAGTTTGAAAATCTCCGAAACGAGCTTTCCCACCCGCACCCGCTGTTTTTCGGGCTGGCGCCGGCCGGCGGTGGCCAGAAAATGACGCACCAGATCCGTGGCGCGGTCACATCCGGTGAGAATTCTCTCGGAACTGTCGGCAACCGCCTCCCCATTTTGCGGCTGTGCTCGGATCAATAGGGCATATCCGGCAACACCGGTGATGATATTGTTGAAATCGTGGGCCACTCCTCCGGCCAGCCGCCCCAGGGCCTCCATTTTCTGGGATTCGATGACCTGCTTTTCCAATTCCTTCTGGAAGGTGATATCCACCAGCAGCCCCCTCAACCCTGAATAGCGGCCTAAAGACACGACCGGGGTCGCGTAGAGAATCGCCGGAAAGGCGTCCATATCCGGGCCGCTGACCACGCAGGCCTTCCCGCATGGGTCACCGGTGTGCGCCCATTCGTCGAGACCGGGCTCGCCGGGCAGGAAATCCGAAAGATGAATGCTGGTTAAATCCGTCTCCTCATCCAGTCCCAGCATGTCAAGTCCGGACCGGTTCAAAAAAGTGATATGGCCGTTTGCATCGGCCTCGAAGACCGTCTGGGGGAGCAGATCGCAAAGCTCCTGAAATCGTCTGTCACTGTGCCGCAGGGCGTCAGTTCTCCGGCGCACCATCCGCTTCAGGGCGATGTTCCAGACGAAAACGACAACCGCCAACCCGAGGAGGACGGCCAGCACCAAGGCACCGGCACGTAACAGGGCCAACCGCCGGGTATGGGCATCGGCGACGGAAAACCATTTGCGGTAAAGATCTTCATACACGCCGCTCTGGTGCATCAGGTGGATGCCTTCGTTCAGCACCGCAAGCAATCGGTCATCTCCTTTTTTCACGGCAAAGGCATAGGGTGCGCACATCAGCGGTGGACCGGTCAGGGCGACATTGTCAATCTTGAAATAGTCCATCAACATCAGGGCGCTGAGGCGCTCGATGACGGCACCGTCGTGCCGGCCATCGGCCAGCAGCTGCAATGCCTCCTGGGGTGAGGAAACGGCAATGATCTGATCGGTGATTTGGTGATCGATAAGCCAGTCATGGGAGTAGGCTTGCGCATGAACGAGGATCTCCTTGTCCCGGAGGTCATCGATGCTTTGAATGGGCGATCCTTTTCGAACGAACAGGCAATAGAATACACCGGCGTGGGTGATAGAGAAATCGAATTCTTTCTCTCTCTCTGCCGATCGGATCATTCCTGTGACCAGATGGATGTTGCCCCTTGTGAATTCTTCGCGAACCGTCTCCCAGACGTCCAGGCCGATATCCACATTCAGCGACAACCTACGGGAGATGGCCTTGAGAAGATCGACGTTGAAGCCGTCCGGCTCGCCACGCTCGTTGATGAATTCGTAAGGGGGAAAGCTTCGGTCACCGCGGGCAATCAGCGTCGCGGCAGGGATGTCGGACGCTGGCAGAACCAGCGGCTGCATGGCAAGCGTTAGCAGCAGCAGTCCGGTGCGACACCAAAACATCATCAGACCCGTTCCCTATTCCGCCGCAGGCTGTGTAAAGTCAAACAGGTCGGTACGTTCCCACTGCCATCCTTTGTCCTTCATGCATTGGCGGATCAGCCGCATCTCGTCGAAGTTGTCATAGGTATCGGGATCATCGCGAATCCCCTCTCTGACCCACACTTCGCAGGCTTCATGGTCGATGGTCCACTCCCGCTCGCTTTTGTTCGGATGATAGGGTTTGTGCGTGCATGACAATATAAGCAATGAAATCGTCAACACCAGAAATAAAAACCAAAATTGTTTATTTTTCATTTAGCACGTTCCCGGATGATCAATTCAGGGAGGTTTCCCAATTCCCGGTTGCTGATCCGCTTTCCATTCATAAACACCGACGGCGTCCCGCGAACACCGATTTTCTTTCCATTTTCAATATCTTCCTGGATCAGTCGGCGGTTAGATGCAGACTGGCGGTCCTGATTGAACTGGTCCATATTCAAATCCATCCCGCCGGCGATTTCCAAAATTTTTTCATCGTTGAGCTGCTTGTGATTCTCGAGCAGCTGGCTGTGGAACTCCCAGAATTTGCCCTGAGCCCCCGCAGCCAGCGCAGCCATAGCGCCTTGGTGGGCGAATTGATGGTTGGAAAGCGGGAAGTGCTTGATCACATAGCTGACGTCATTGGGGAATTTTTCCAGCACCTGCTGGATATATTGCTCTAAGCGAGCACAATACGGTCACTGGTAATCATCAAATACCACGAGGTTGACTTTCGCATCCTGGGGACCCTTGAACGCCCTATCGGACAGATCGATATCGTAGATGCGGCTGAACCGAACGATGTTGATCCGGGATGGTTCAGCGCCGGTCAGGATCAACCGGTCTGGGTCCTGATAGGCAATTCGGTCGAATTCTTTATCAACCGGAATACGGTCCAGGACGGCTTGATCGGTCGTCGAATAGATCATTACCGCACCTGGCGTCAGGACAAAGATCATATCTTCGGCCGGGTTGGTGGTCACATCTATAATAGGCGCGCCGATGTCCGCCTTGAGGACGCTTTCGACCTCGAATGCGGCATGTAGCGCAGCAGGAAGCAGCAAAACCATAAATACGATAGCCAGTTTCATGTTTCTCGACATGTGAATCCTCTGATTAGCGGTGAAAGAGGAGAATACCGGATTGATGTGTCGGCCGACGCCGGCATCAATTGAACCGGAATGATCGTCCGTATAATACACCGAAAAAGCGGGCCGGTGCAAGACACAACTACCGCTTATCCATGCTTTCGTTGGTATAGCCCTAGCCTTTCTACATCCCTCTGGCGCGACCGAACTCAGTCTTCAGTCATCCGTGATCTGTCTTCAGCCCACGGTCCGGGTTCATCTGTGCGTTTCAATCCATGGATTAATTGTTCGACGGCGTAATGGAAAAGGTGGCCATGATCTTCTCCCGCTAAAACGGTTTCCTCCAGCTTCTTGAATTGGGTCAGCCCATGCAGGGCCCCCCAGAACATGACGGCATATTTTTTTGGATCCACCGGCCGGAAGATGCCGTCGGAGATACCCGTACGGATGAATCCGGCGATCAGCTTCAGGATATGGCTGCCTTTACGATCGATTTGCTGTTTCAGTTCGCTTCCGAGAATCACCGATGGCGTGGCCAGAAAGTAGTTGATGATGTCAAAATAGTCCTTCTGCTCGCTGCTGAAACGCAGGTAAGCCAGGCCAGTTTGGCGGAGCTTGTCGTCGGGTGCCGTTTCGACCCGGCCGATGGCGTCGATTTCGCGAAAGAGGATATCCAGCCCCTCCTCCTGAAGCGAGTAGAATATTTCCTCTTTGCTCTGATAGTAGAAATAGATCGTGCCGACGCCCAGTTCGGCCGTCCGGGCAATCTGGTTGATACTGGTGGACTGGATCCCCTTTTTGAACAACAGCTGTCTGGCAGCCGCCAGGATCTGCCGCTTGCGCGCCTCTTTCTCCCTTACTCGTCTCTCTTTGAGTCCCATATCTTTCCTGATTGAGATCGGCAGCCATCCACGGATTTCAGCGCTTCAGTTCCGTCTTGAATTGGCTGGCCATGCGCCGCTCGTAGAATGCCGGCGCCAGCCGACTGATCCAATAGGCAACTTTTCCCATGGCGGTGAGCACCAGCAGGTCTTTTTCCTTCTGGGCCCCGCGAAAAATAGCCTCGGCGGCATGCTCCGGGGTATCCTGCCTGCCGACTCTCGATTGCGGGTGGCGGGTGACGGTTCCATCCCCCCCCAGAGCCCGATCCTGCAAATGGGTCTTGATGAAGCCGGGACAGACCACCATGACGTGGACGCCCTGGTCCCTGACTTCGCTGCGCAGGGTGGTGAACAGGCCATGCATGGCATGTTTGCTGGCGGCGTAGCCGGTGCGTCCCAACAGCGGTGCCAGGCCGGCGATGCTTTCATTGGAAATGATCAGGCCGCGCCGCTGGATCAGGCTGTGGATGGCCGCCTTGGTGCAGTAAAGGGCGCCGAAAAAGTTGACCGCCATGACCCGCTCGTAAACCTCGATGCGGGTCTCGGTGAAGGCGCTGCGCTGGGTGATGCCTGCGTTGTTGAACAGCACATCGATTCCGCCGAAGCCGTCGATGACGGCCTGCACGGCCGCTTCGCAGTCGGCACGTTGGGTCACGTCGCAGGGCAGGCCCATGACTCGGTAGCCGGCCTCTAGGAACTGACGCTCGCATTGCTTCAGGCGCGCTTCGTCCAGGTCCAGCAGAGCACAGGTCGCACCGGCGCGGGCAAAGCGTTCGGCCACGGCCAGCCCGATTCCACTGGCCGCACCGGTCACCACGACGACTTTATTGGAAAATTTCCGTCCGGCCACGCATGTCTCCTTTGTTAAAAAACACGGTCCCACCTGTCGATGCGATCACAACCTGGACACCGCAGAATCCGCCTGCTCAGCGCCAGGCAGCGGGCGACGCGTAAATATAAATGCCGTGGTCAGCCCGGCGATAATATGCCACACCCCCCACCAGGCCACGAGAATGGCCATGCCTCCCAGACCGTCGAAAAAATTGAAAACCAACACCAGGCCCAGGGCCGAATTCTGAATGCCCACCTCGATGCAGGTGGCGCGCGCATCCCGCTCCTCCAGCCCGGCCAACCGCCCGGACCAGTAACCCAGATTCAACGCCAGGGCATTGTGGACAAACACCGCAAACATGACGATGCCCACATAGCTGATAAAATTGTTCCAGTTGGCCCCCAATGCACCACCGACAATCAGGATGAAAAAGATCAGGGAGAAGATCTTGAAAGGGCGGCGCACCCGGTCGGCCAGGTTGGGAAAAAACCGGGCCAGCATCTGCCCGATGATCAACGGGATGCCGAGGATGACGAAGACGGTGATAAAAACATCCACGGGACTGAGGCTGACCTGGCGCAGGATCTCGGCCGTGGCCGGGTTGAGGCTGCCCCAGATGGAGAGGTTCAGCGGGGTCATGACAATCGCCGCAACAGTGGAGATGGCCGTCATACTGATGGACACCGCACAATTGCCCTTGGCCAGATAGGTCATGATGTTGGACAGGTTTCCACCCGGGCAGGCCGCCACCAGAATCATCCCTAAGGCCATGGAGGGATGGGGTTTTATAACCAGGGTCAACAGGAAGGTGAGTGCCGGCAGCAGGATAAACTGGGCCATCAAGCCGATGCAGGGCGCTTTGGGGGAGACTAATATCCGCTTGAAGTCTTCGAGTTTCAGGTCCAGGGAGACGCCCAGCATCATCAGGCCGATGGCCGCGTTGATCGCCATGAGTCCCTGGGGGTTGAAGTTGAGCCGAACCTGGTCGATGGCGAGCGGTTCCATGGGGTATCTCCTTATTTTTAAAAAAACCGCATCTGTATTATCCACAAGCCCCGATGCGGTCAGCCGACAATGCAGCCTACATTTTGCCCGATCGTGCCGCCGCCCACAACCAGTTACCCGGCGGATCCACATTGGCGTCGGGGTCGACGACCACGTGAATCACGGCCGGTTTTCCGGAGGCCACAGAGCGTTCCAGGGCAGGCAGGATTTCCTGGACATCTTCCACAAATTCACCGTGGCATCCCATGGCCGTACCCACCTGATCGTAGCGGACCGGTGCATGGTCGTGACCGAACCAGGCAGCTTCGCGCCCGAACTGGCGCTGTTGAGCGCTCTTTTCCATGCCGTAGGCACCATCCACGGCGACGAGGATGATAACCGGCAGACGGTTGCGCACGGCGGTTTCCAGTTCCTGGATGTTGAAGCCAAAGGCGCTGTCCCCGGTCACACAATAGACCGGTTTATCCGGACAGGCCAGCTTGGCGCCGATGGCGTATGGCAATCCCGTACCCAGATGACCATAGTTCATGGAGTAAATCACCGAACGCGATTTTTTGGCAACATGATAATGCAGGTCCCACAGGGTCGTGTTGCCCCCGTCCATGACGAAGATGGCATCATCGCTGAAAAAGTCGTTGCAGACCTTCAAGATCTGACCGGTCAACATGGGCGTGCGCACCGTGTCGGCCATGGCATCATCCAATTCCTTCTGAAACTGATCCTGAAGTGCCCTGAGTTCAGTTATTTTAGCATGATATGGGCGCTGTTTCGTCAACTGCCGAACTTCATCGAAAAGCTGCGCCAGCACGAGTCGCGCGTCCCCGATCAGTGCAATATCAGTGGGCCGGTTGAGACCGATATTGGTGGGCTCTGTGTCGATCTGGATCAGGCGCTGCTTGTCCGGTTCGCCAAACATGGGCGGCTGGCCCCACATATTGAGCTCTCCCAGGCGCGTCCCCACCGCCAGGACCAGATCGGCCTGATTGTTGGCCACGATGCGTGACATGCAGGTGGGATGAAAGCAAAGGGGATGATCGTCAGGAATGATGCCGCGGGCCCGGATGGTGTGGGTCACCGGGCATCCCAGGTGTTCGGCCAGTTTACGGACCTGATCGCCGGCATCGGCGCGTTCCGAGCCATTTCCGCAGTGAATGTTGACCAGATCTGTGTTTACCAGCATTTCCGCCGCTCGTTTAACGGTCCCGGGGTCTGCCGGCATCGGATCAACCACCCGGTATCGTTGCGGGGCGATGATGGTCACACCGGCATCGTCGCCCTTTTGTGAGATGATATCTTCCGGTATGAGGATGTGGGTGGGACCGGGTCTGCCCGACATGGCAGTTCGGAAGGCGTGACGCACCATATCGGGAATCCGCTTCCAATGATCAACTTTTCCGTTCCATTTGACCGCCGGCCTGAACACGTCCAGATGGTGGCTAACCTGCATGCCTCCCTGGTGGACGTAGGAATCGGAAATGTCGCTGCGACGCGTCGTGGTGATGGCCACGACAGGGCTGCCTTCAGCCTGGGCGCACATCATGCCGGCCACCAGGTTGGCCGCCCCGGGACCGGCACAGGCCATGACCACCGCCGGTTTCCCGGTCACCCGGGTGTATGCGTCGCAGGCGTGTGCGGCGGCCGCTTCATGACGCGGAACCACCAAGCGCATGTTCAATTCGTCGCCGAGTCGCTCTATGGCTTCGATCACCATCATGTAGGTGCCGTCGGTAATGGCGTTGATATGCCGCACCCCTTCTGCGTGCAGACACCTTAACAACAATTCCCCTCCAGTTATTTCAGCCATGATCCCTCCAGTATACTTCGTTTGAGGTAATTCCTAACAACCGAACTGCTCTGGGATGATCACCTTAGGTGCCACCCGGAGGCTACAATTCCATGAGTTGCCCACCGGTAATATTGATCGCCTGGCCGGTCATATAGGCAGCACGATCCGACGCCAAAAAAACCACCAGGTCGGCGACTTCATCCGGATGGCCGATACGGCCTAAGGGGATGGTCTTGCACATCTCTTTCTCCCTTTCTTCTATAGTCGAACCGAAGAACTGAGCCTCCAAACCGAAACGCCATTTTTCCAGGTCCGTGGCGATCTGTCCCGGGCAGATGGCGTTGACCCGGACACCGTTGCCGGCCAATTCCGCGGCCATGACCTTGGTGAGCATGATCACGCCGGCCTTGGCCACAGCGTAGGCGCCGTTGAACAGAGCCGGCACCTTGCCGGCCCGGGAGGCGGTGTTTACGATCACGCCCCCACCCAGGATCATCATCGGGAGCAATGCTCGGCTGACGCGGAAGACGCCATGCAGGTTCACGTCGATGGTCTTCATCCATGCGTTTTCATCATAGGTATGCACGGCATTGGGCACACCAAAAGAGGCGCCGGCGTTGTTCACCAGAATGTGAACGGCGTCGAACCGCCCGGCGATGGTTTTCACCATGCGGGCGATACTGTTGGGACGGGTGACGTCCAAATTGACGGCCAACGTTTCGACCGCATGGGTTTGAGCGATTTCCCGGGCGATATCCGACATTTCATCTTCATTCCCGGTCCTTACCGCCAATTCCGGGTCCGCATTCAGTCCCAGGTCGGCAATCACCACATTGGCCCCTTCGGCGGCCAGTTTGCGTGCCACGGCATAACCGATACCGGACCGTTTGCCGGAACCGGTCACCACCGCGGTTTTCCCGGCGAGCAATTTTTCCATGTTTCCTCCTGGTCGTTGGTGTGATGCAAAGATGGTAGGAATCAGAATCAAGACAGCTTGTCGAACACCGTTCGATATTTGATCAGTAATCCAAATACGAGCCATGGTCAACAAAAAAATTAAGTTTATGGCACCCGATTGGATCGATTGCCTGAACACCTGATTGACCGGCGTTTGGGTCAATCCTCATGCGGCAGGGGCCAGTCGCCATCGGGGGGACGCCCGGTGGCCAAAATTATGCGCAAGGCAGTCTTGCACAGCTGAAATGAGGGTGATGATTGCTTTTCAATATTTTTTGGCAGGCAATTTGCTGTGAAGGGAGCGAACGAAGGTTGTCAATATCGAAAAGCGACCCATTAACATGCACTAAATAATGCATACACAGCGTTTTTTCTATATCTTTAAGTTTAACCGGCGACAGGAAGGCTAAAGGAGCGAGTGTTTTTATCGATACAAAAAGTGAAAAAAGCGTACACCGAAGTGAAAAATTGGAACTGACGGCTAAATTACATTGTTCGCATACTGATTACCAATAAGGAGACGCAATGACCCCTCACAACATTTCGAGACGAACATTTTTGAAGTACTGCGGCAGCGTGGCGGCGGCGCTGGGCCTTTCTCAGACCATGATCCCTCAGATTGCCCAGGCCCTGACCAGCGACAGCCGGCCGCCCGTTCTGTGGCTGCACTTCAGCGAATGCACCGGTTGCAGCGAGTCGTTTTTACGAGCCGCCGACCCGGATGTGGCTGCCATCCTACTCGATGTCCTCAACGTCACCTATCATGAGACCATCCAGGTGGCCTGTGGTGAAAAGGCCGAATACAACCGCGATCAAACCGTGCTCAACCACGCCGGTGAATTCATCTGCATCGCTGAGGGATCCATTCCCACGGCGGACAATGGTGTTTACGGCATGGTCGGCGGGCGGACCATGCTGGATATCGCCCAATCCGTGATTCCGCACGCCAAACACACCATCGCCTACGGTACCTGCGCCGCCTTTGGTGGCCTGGCCGCCGCGGCGCCCAACCCCACCGGCGCCAAAGGGGTCAAAGACGCCATCGGTGTGGACACCATCAATATCACCGGCTGTCCCCCGCATCCCATCAACCTGGTGGCCTTGGTTACCAGCTACCTGCTCAACAACCAGATGCCGGCCCTTCGATCGGACGGGCGGCCCACCTTTTGCCACGGCCAAACCATCCACTCCAGTTGCACCGTTCCCCATGGCTGCATGGAAGGGTATAACTGCAAGGGGCCGCGATCGTATAACAACTGCCACAAGACGCTCTACAACCAGGAATCCTGGTGTGTACAGGCCGAACACCAGTGTATCGGCTGTGCGGAACCCAATTTCTGGGATGCCCATGCCCCCTTTTACAATCCCATGTGGGCGTCCATGTTCCACACGTACAGGAAAGATGCCATCGCCCACGAAGAGCAGACCACGGCCTCCTGCAATCGCTGTCACGGCAGTGATATTTTCGAAGAAGAAGAATCACACCAGGACGATCCACGACGGTTTCAGCAGGCCATGCATCGGGAACACGAAATCAACCTGGCCAGCAACCGCAGCTGTGCCAACTGTCACTCGGATGCACCCGGGGGGACATATGCCCCGATCGATGATTAACGGGCAACCCATTCGATGGAAATTTATATAAACGGCACACCAGAAAAAATCATATAGGAGTTCCAACATGGCAGATCCGAAGATTGTTACCAGCGTCAGCACGGTTCAGGTTCCTGAAGGCGGGCGGGCCACTTTCGAAGTGAAGCTTTCCTCACGGCCGAAGAAAAAAGAAGTTGAGGTCAAAGTCAAACGGATTTCCGGGGATGGAAACATCGGCGTCTCATCCGGACAGCAGTTGACCTTTTCGGGAAGCAATTACAACCAGTGGAAGACCGTTACCCTGCGTGCCACCGAGGACGGTGATCTAACCAACGGCCAGGCCACGTTCAGAATCTACGGAGAGCATCTCAGTGGTGCCACCTTGACAGCAACCGAAGTCGACAACGACAGCGCCGTCCCTGACTATCAGATTGTCACCGATCCAAACACGCTGAATGTCATGGAAGGGGGATCTGCCATTTTTCAGGTCAAGCTCAGTGCCGATCCCGGCCGAGCCGTTTCCGTGACCGTCGGCCATGACAGTGGTGATCCCGACCTGTCGGTGGTTTCCGGTCTCACCTACTATTTCGATTCGGACAACTGGAACGACTATCAGCCGATAACCGTGGCGGCCGCCGAAGATGGCGATTTTACCAGCGGTCAGGCGACCTTCGCCCTGTCGGCTGCCGGGACCCAGACGGTTTTTGTCGATGCCGTTGAACAGGATAACGACAACGGCGGTACCCCGCCCGGTCGCGTGGTCATCGATCCGGTCAGCCGGATCGAAGGACATCTGCGGATTGAGGTGGAAGTCGGCAACGGGCGCGTCACCAAGGCCTGGTCCACCGCCACCTTGTTCCGGGGCATCGAAACCATTTTGACCGGCCGCGATCCTTTAGACGCGCCCCTGATCACCCAGCGCCTGTGTGGTGTGTGCACCTACGTCCACGACTTGGCCTCCGTGCGCGCCATCGAGGATGCGGTGGGGGTTCAAATTACCGACAACGCCCGCATCATCCGCAACCTGATGCTCGGCGCCCAGTTCCTGCACGACCACATCGTCCATTTTTATCACCTTCACGGGCTGGACTGGGTCGACATTACCAGTGCCTTGAACGCCGATGCCACGGCAACCGAAACCCTGGCCCGCGCCATCAGTCCGAATGCCGACCCCATTGATTTTGCCGGCGCAAAATCCCGGCTGCAGTCGCTGGTGAACACCGGCAACCTGGGTCCATTTGCCAACGGCTACTGGGGTCACAGCGCCTATGCCATGAGCCCGGAAGAGAACCTGCTGGTCACGGCCCACTACCTGGAAGCCTTGAAGAAACAGGCCACCGCCGCAAAAATGATGGCCATTTTGGGCGGCAAGAATCCCCACCCCCAGTCCACCGTCGTCGGTGGGGTCACCTGTGGCGGGGAGTTGTCTGCCGATCGGCTGAACAGCTTTCGCGCTTACCTGGAAGAGACCCGTAAATTCGTCAACACAGTGTATATCCCCGATCTCAAGGCTGTAGCAGCCAAATACCCCGAGTGGACAACCGTCGGCAGTTTCTCCAACTTCATGGCCTGCGGTGAGTTTCCCATGGGCCCCATTGTACCTGACGATCTGTTCATGCCCAGGGGGGTGATTTTCAACGGCGATATTTTCAACGTTCAACCGCTTGAGCCGGCCTATATTAGTGAACATGTGGCCCGCTCCTGGTATCAGGGATCGGCAGATTATCACCCGGAGGTGGGGGAAACGATGCCCAACTACACGGGCATGGATCTGGACAACCGCTACAGCTGGCTAAAAGCTCCCCGGCATGACGGCGAAGCCATGGAGGTGGGTCCCCTGGCTCGCGTTCTGGTGGGATACGGACTGAATCGGCCGGAATTCGTCAATCCCGTGCAACGCTTTTTAGGGGAAACGAAGCTAAGTGAAGCGAATCTGCTTTCAACCTTGGGCCGGACCGCCGCTCGCGGTATCGAGACGGCCATCATCGGTGACGCCATGGTTACCTGGTTAGATAAACTGGAGGACAACCTCTCTTCGGGAAACAATCAGATTTACCAGCGATACACAATGGGGACCAGCTCCGGCACCGGTTTTCTGGAGGCGCCACGGGGTGCATTGGGACACTGGATCAACATCGAGGGGTCAGCCATCGACAACTACCAGATGGTGGTACCGACGACCTGGAACCTGGGACCACGTTGTGCCGAAGGCATTCCCGGGCCGTTGGAGCAGGCGCTGGTGGGGGTGCCGGTGGCCGATCCGTCCAGTCCCGTCGAGGTGATCCGGGTGATCCACTCCTTTGATCCCTGTATTGCCTGTGGGGTCCATGTGATCGACACCAGTGCGGACAAAACCTATTCGGTGAAGGTTGTTTAATTAGATAGTGACCATCCAGAAACGGCATCTTTAGGCCCACGCCTGCGTTCTCGCTCGATTGAGCACGTAGTGAAGCTTCAGCGCTATCCTCGACGTAGTGCCACTACGCCTGCGGGTTCAATTTCGCTGCGGCCTTTGCCTGAACCAAGATCTACCATTTCTGGATGGACACTGAAAGCCCGGGATCATCAAACGGATGATCCCGGGCCAGCATTCGCCTGACCCGCCTCGCCCTCCAACTGAATCCCCGTAACCGACCATTGCATTTTCTTTGTATCGGCCGTATCAATTCCTGAAAGGTCCGAATCCCGCTCCGGATCCTGGCAATACCAAAAAGGAAGCCAGTTGGTTGAAGGGGGCTCCCTAACGGCTTTTCTGGTAGGTCCCCACCAATTCCGCTTTCTCAATCACGTGCCCCTTCATCGCAGATTCGACAACCGCCTTGGTGGGGTTCTTCAGGTCCGGCAGCAGGGTGTCCAGGGCGTAGAGCTTGTGGAAATAACGATGCCGACCGATGGGCGGGCAGGGACCGCCGTATCCGGTGCGCTTCCAATCGTTCAAGCCCTCACCGGTGCCCAGCGGCAGATCAGATGCAGGGGTGCCCTCCGGCAGCCCGTCTGCCTCGGGCGGAATGTTGTAGAGCACCCAATGGACCCAGGTCATTCGTGGTGCTTCAGGGTCCGGGGCATCCGGGTCATCCACGATCAGAACCAGGCTTCTGGTGTCCCCGGGCACCCCTGCCCATTGCAGCGGCGGGGCGATATCTTCACCCTCGCAAGTGTATCTGGCGGGAATTTTCCCGCCATTGGCGAACGCGCTGGATGTGATGGAGAGTGTCATGGCTACCTCCGCGTGAGGCCGATGGACGGCCCAATTGGGGTTGATGATGATAATGAACAGTAACGGCCGGCTCAGCGAGGCAGCGCGACGGTTACCGTTTTACCGCCATAGGCGTGGACGGAATCATGGGCGCGAACGCTCACTTCGGAAATCGTATCGGCAATGACCACCCCTGAAAGACTGCGGGTAAAGAGCTGTTCGTCAACGTGGGGATGGTAAAGCGTCCGGGTCCCCACCACCGTGCCGTCCGGCGCCACCACATCCCATTTGTCCGCGTAGTGATCCCACCCCGCATCATCGTGGTGCACGGTCACATCGAAATGAAAGATTCCTCGGGCTGTCTGCCGCACCTCGACACCGGTCACATCCGCTTCACCGGGAAAAACTATTGCCGGCGATGCAGCGATTAGACCAAGGGCAACGATCAGTAGACGCGTCATGGGCCTTCTCCTCCCTATGGTTAAGAATGGTTTTCAAAAACAAGGATCAATGCAAGCGCAGGCGATTTGTGAGTTGGGCAGGAAAAAGGTAAGGCTTTTAACCAATATATCAATATGGCAAATCGGCCCATTCCACATTCCAATAGTCTAAGGCGGTCGTGCGACAGACCAGCAGCTGAGGTGAACCGGCTTTGGTATGATCTTTTTTTATCCAAGAAAAAACATTGAACCGTTTGCCGATTTGGGGGTAAAAGAAACGTTCGGCAAATCTTCCCCCAATCGCTATGATGCGGAAAGCGGCAGACATGATTGAACGCAAACAAGACGGTATTGCTTTTCTGGCCGGTCACTGGCCCCTGGAACCGGATCGGCCGACCCTGGTGTTCATCCACGGCTCGGGGCAGGAGGGCCGTTTCTGGCAGGCCCAGGTCGACGGCCTGACCGGTGTGGCCAACACCATTGCCGTGGATCTGCCCGGACACGGCAACAGCGACGGCGATGGATTCCGGCAGGTTTCCGATTTTGCCCGATCGGTTATTGACTTCATCGACGCCATCAACGCACCCGCCCCCATCCCCTGCGGGCTGAGCCTGGGCGGAGCCATCGCCCTTCACCTGCTGATTCATCATGGCGATCGTCTCAGGGCGGGCATCCTGGCCAATACCGGTGCCCGACTCAAGGTGCTGCCGTCCATCATCGAAACCATCCAAGACGATTACGACAGGCACCTGACAGGGCTGGTCAAATTTGCAGTGGCCCAGGTCAATCAGGCTGACGAAGATATCTGCCGGCGGGTGCTGGCCACCTCGACCGCCGGCCCGACCGTCACAGCCAATGATTTTCGCGCATGCGACGCCTTCGACGCCATGCCACAGGTCGCCAGCATCAACGCGCAGGTGCTCGTGCTCAGTGCCGTGCACGACATGTTGACACCGGTCAAATATGCCGACTGGATGGCAGCCAACATCCACGGTGCACGACATGAGACTATCGATAAAGCGGGTCACATGTCGCCCATCGAGCAGCCCGAGGCATTCAATCAGGCGCTTTTGCGATTTCTGGAGTCTCTGGACCGGTGAGCGACGCCACCTTACATAGCCGATTAGTGGCCGTTTTCGATTTCGACAAAACGCTTATCGATAGCGATGTGGCCTATCTTTTTATGAACACCGCCATTAAAAGCAGCAAGGTCCGGCGAATGGCAGCCGGCATGCTCATGCCGGTGCTGCTGCCGTTTCTGTTGATTCGACCGGGCCGGATCTTCGCAGTGAGCGTGATGATGTGGATCGCCACCTTTCCCCTGCGCGGCAAAACAGCGCGGGCTATTTTCGGCGCCTTTGCCTCCGGGGTGCTGTCGCAATCCATAAACGTGCGATTCTACGATGAAGGAATGAAGGCCCTGGCGGCGCACCGCCGGTTGGGCCACCGGTTGCTGATCATTTCCGGTTCCCCGCAGGAACTGGTCAGGCAGGTCACCCGACCCGTCCTGGAACGGGATATCCAAATCATCGGCTCGCAGATTATCCCCTTTCTGGGTGGACTGATCTACCGCAGCTATTGTATGGGACCCGAAAAGATCAAGTTGGCCAGGGAACTGGGCGCGCTGGACAAAAACTGGGACTATGGCTATTCGGATAGCGCCTGGGACATCCCCTTGCTGGCCCACTGCCGCCACCGGTTTCTGGTCAATCCCGACAAGAAAACGATCAGGCGAACGAAAGCTGCACTCGGCGGCCGCGTCACGATATTGAATTGGACGGATACAAAGTAGGAATCATAATAATTGACAGCTGGCAAAAGCAATGTTTCAGACGGTTTCGTAAAACGTTTGAGATCAAGGCTTGCGAATCCTTCGGAAATGAAACAGTTACGAGTTCATTAAAACTACCTCCAACCACAAAAGGCATCTTTCGGATTAAGTGCGAATAGACACATCATGCAAAATACACATCCCCTTACTTCTCCTCCGGGAGGACGTGTGTGCATATAATGCTCTCTGCTGGTCCAATCCGACTGCAGGTGAGAAAAAAGGAAACTATCTGATGATCGACAATCCGAACAATATCCT
>JAQYWF010000320.1 GCA_030145105.1 Desulfosarcina sp. | reverse complement strand
TTGAAGCCGGTGGCCTTGGCTGCCTTGAGAAAGGGCACGCAGTCGCGCCCGCCCGTGGCAATGATCACCGCGTCAGGCTTGGCCGACAGGATCTCCGTGATATAGGGGGTAAAATCGGGCTCGCCGACTTTCCACCAGGACTGACCCAGCAGTTCCACGTCCGGACGCAGCTGCTTGAGGTTGTCCCACACGCCGTCGGCCACGGCATGGCCGTACTCGTAATCGTCGCCGGCGATCCAGTACTTTTTATAAGGCAGTTTGGCCAGCCCCGCGGCGCCGGCCTTGCCTGCCAGCGCGGTGTTTTCGGTGACCGAGAAGACATAGCGGTGCCCCTTGGCACCCGTGATCTTGGCGCTCTTGGAAAAGGTGGCGAAAAAAGGCACCTTCTCCTTCTTGCACATATCGGAGATGGCCAGGGCCAGGGCACTGTTGATCGTACCCATCAGGATGTCCACGTTTTCGCGGTAGATCAGTTCCTTAGCGGCGGACAGGCCGATATCGACCTTGAACTTGCTGTCCCGGGTGGTGAAAACGATCTTGCGCCCCAGAACGCCGCCGGCGGCATTGATCTTGTCGACCTCCAACTTGAAGGCGTCTCTGACGTCGTTGGTGTAAGTAGCCGGCGGACCACTGTAACAGTCGACGATGCCGACCTTGATCTCCTTGGCCGCCTGGGCGGGTACGGTGATCAGGACCAATGCCAGAGCGACGCAAAACCATGCAAATGTTTTCATAACTGAACCTCCCCGTTGAAAGATTAGATAAAGACAAGCTGTGGCCGTGAACTGGATGGTAAGAAACAATCCATCTATACCACTGCGAATCTGGTTTCAGTCAATTGAAAAATTACAGGCTCAATCCTCTACGATCACGACCGGCACAAATCAATTCCGGTGGCGGTTGATCATCTCGGCACATACAGAACCGTGCGCGCTTTTTTTGTCATCTCTTTTGCCAGTTCTTCCACGGGGCCGTATTGCATGCAGCCTGCCATGCAATGCTTCACGCAGGCAGGTTCAAGGCCCTGTTTTGTGAGGGGTTTGCACAGGACACACAGCTCCGTGGGAAAGGGAAGGTAGGTGAGGTAGTACTTTCCCTTGGGCAGTTTCTGGATGATCTCGCTGACACGGATTCCCCCCATTCCTGCAGGCCAGTCGTGTTCCTGGGCACAGGCGACCTGGCAGGTATGGCATCCGGTGCAGTATTCATAGTCGATCAGGAGGCCGAATTCATGCTTTTTAGCCATGGTTCACCTCCTCGGGGCTGCATTTGTAAATCTTGCACATGGAGTGTTTGATGGGGGCGCCCTGACCGTCTTTCCCGTGGTGGTTCATGGGGATCAGTTGGTTGATATTGGATTCCCATACCCCGTACAGGCTGGGTTCCGCCGCCTCCTTTTCCGGAAACCACCAGCCATGGGATGCCATGATCATCCATTCAGGAACCACGGGTGTCAGTTTGGCCTTGTATCTGGCACGACCCATCCAGTTCTCTATCCACAGCCACTCGCCGTTACCGATACCGTGGCTGGCAGCGGTTCCCGGGTGGATCTCCACCAGCGGATCGGGATCGATCTCCCGCAACCACGGGATATTGCGATGCTCCGAGTGGAAGAATGCCGGTGAACGCCTTCCCGTGGAGAGGATCAAGGGATAATCTTTGGCCAGGTCTGGCCTGCTGACTGGTGTAAAGGGCGGCTCTTCGTGGTGGGGGATAGGCTCCAGGTCCCACTCGTCCCGGAGGGTGGAATAGAGTTCAAAAAGGCCTGTCTGGGTCCTGAAACCCGGTTTCTTATCCGACCGGAGCAGCCCCTTCTCATGACGCCGGTAGGGGCAGCTCGAGCTCCCCTCGGGAGGATAGGCCCATCCTTTTTCCTGGAGTTCCTTGAAGGTCATCCCCGAGGGTTTAAGAATATCATCATACAGATCGTAAAGAGTCTCATATTTGTAGTCGGGATCAAATCGTTTGGCCAGTTCAAAATTGATTTCCATATCCGGCAGGCATTCGTCCACGGTCATGGCTTTATTGATGGTCTGCAGCGGTACCCACCAGCTCCTGAGGCTGTCTTTTTCGAGAAAGGATCCGGCCGGAAGCACCACATCCGCATACTGGGTGGTGGGCGTATGAAACAGGTCGACGGCCACCACAAAATCAAGCTTTTCCAGGGCCTTTTTCCAGCGTTTCGGGTCCATGCCCAGCCCCTGCATGATGCCGGCGGTCTGTATCCACATGCCTTTGATGGGATAGGGCTTTTCAGTAAAGATCTGATCCAGGGTCACATCGGTCTGGCAGCGCCAGTAGAACTTGTTCAGGGGCATGAACCGGTCGGCCCCGATACGGGGTTTGTCCATCTCCTTGGACTTGAGGCCGATGGGTCCGGTGGTGCCCGGCAGGGCGTAGGAGACCACATCAAAGGCAAACTTTGCAAATACGTTTCCACCGGGGATATCCAGGTTTCCGGTCAGGGCCCACAGGGCCGTAATCCCGGTCACCAGGGGGGTAAGTGCGGGGGTCATGTCAACGGCAACGCCCCAGTGGATGGACGCGGGTTTGCTTTTTGCGTATAGCTCGGCCGCCGCCCGAATTTCCTTGGCCGACACCCCGGTGATGGCTTCAACCCTTTCCAGGGGATAGGTATTCACCTCCCGGCAGAATTCATCCCAGGCTGTATGGCACCGGACGGTATCACCGCTGGCCAGCAAGACGTCCCATTGGCCGGACAGGGCCGGGCTGGCCTGGTTGTCCCGGTAGGCGGCATCGGCCGACGCCCAGATGACCGGCCTGGCGTTTTCAGCATCCCACGCCGCAAAATTGCCATGGGACCCCGTGTCGGTCAGGTCGTCCTCCCTGAGCAGCTTGCTGGTGTCCTCCCGGATCAGATGGGCACCGTTGGTCCACCGCTCAAGGAACCGCTTGTCGTGAAGGTCCTGGTTGATGATGACGTTCAGAAATCCCATGACCAGGGCGGAATCGGTTCCGGGTCTCAATCTCAGGTGGTGCTTTGACCGGGAGGCGAACCAGGACAGTCTGGGATCGATGCAGATGATCGTGGTCCCTTTTTTCATGAGATCGACAATCCAGTGGCCGAACTGGTTGTCCGGGCAGGTGGCATGGATGTTATAGCCCCAGATAATCATGCACTCCGGGGGCGTGTATCGCGGATCCTTGAACCGGTCCGGGAACCACTGGGCAGCGTCAAAAACAGCAAAATCACCCTGGACGGTGCAAACAGCGGAAAGGCGGGGCCCGTAACAGGCCTGGCCGGAAAGGCCGAACATGACGTTGGGGCTGCCATAGGCATAGGCCAGCATGCAGACCCAGGCATAAATATCCCGACCGGTGCCCACATTGAACACCATGCTTTCCGGACCGTGTTCTTCCCTGATTTTATTCATCTTTTCTTCAATCCAGTCAAAGGCCTCGGCCCAGGTGATGCGCTGCCATTTATTTTCACCGCGCTTGCCGGTGCGTTTGATCGGATACCTTAACCGGTCCGGGTGATCGACATACTGGGTCATGGCAAGGGCGCGGGCGCACAGGCGTCCCTGGTTCATGGGATGGTCGGGGTCGCCCTCGATCTTTACCAGTTTACCGTCCTTGATGTGGGCCAGCACGCCGCAGCCGCCGTGGCATCCGGGGCCGGGCGACCAGGTTGTTGTTTTGACGATGTGGCTTCCTTGATTGTTCACTGGAATTGACCTCCAGGCTGGGTGGGTGATACTCGGTCAATATCAGGGCCGGGTCAATTAGTCAATAAATGTATTATCAATTAATTGACATTAAATCTATTGATCATTGAGCGCCATTGTAATATCATCGCGCCAATTATTGTGACCATTCATACCCTGCTGAAAACCATGAACGAGAAGACCAAGACAAACTATGTCAGTGACCTGACCTTTGATGAAAAGGTGATGATGGCAATCGTCAGGGCTGCAGAAAATTTCAAGAGGGCGCATTCATCCATTTTCAAGAAATACGGACTCTCCTTCCCCCAGTACAATATTCTAAGGGTCCTCGATGCATCTGAAAACGGCCGCAATAAAACCAGTGCTGTCAGCAGGATTATGCTAGTGCCCGGGGCCAACATGACAGGTCTTTCTAAGAGACTCGCAAAGGATGGGTTTATCCTGCGCACACGGGATCCCCAGGATGAACGGGTCACCCTGCTTGCCATTACCCGCAAAGGCAGGGATGCCCTGAAGATGATCGAAGATGAAAAAAACGAATCAATTAAAATCCTCTTAAATGAATTTTCGCAGGAGGAAAAACATGACCTCTTGGATAAGATCAAAAAACTGATTAAGTCAACCAGCGCCATATAGAAAAATCTGTCATTGTCCAAGACCTTCCCAAGAGCAAAACAGGAAAATTTTACACCCTGGACAGGGCCTGTTCCAGGTCGGCAATGATGTCTTCCGGGTTTTCCAGACCGACCGAAAATCGGATCAAGCCGTCGTCGATGCCGGCAGCCTTTCGCTCGTCGGGGGTCATGTGCTCGTGGGTGATGGTGGGCGGGTGCATGCAGATGGAGCGGCTGGTGCCGAATGTGACCGCGTGAACCACCAGCTTGAAGCTGTTCATCACCGTGGCCGCCCCTGTCATGCCGCCGGGCGCCACGAAGGAGAGCAGACCGCCGTGACCGGACATCTGCCGGCAGGCCAGGGCATGCTGGGGGTGATCGTCCAGGCCCGAGTAATTGACCCGTTCCACTTTGGGATGGGCATCCAGGTAGCGGGCCATGGCCAGGGCGTTGGCGCTGTGGCGCTGCATGCGCATGGACAAAGTCTCCATGTACTGGAGGGTGTTCCAGGCCTCCGTGGGCGGTACGATGGACCCCACGAATTCGGTGGTATTCCAGCGGATGTCCTCCATCAGCGGCTCCGGCCCCACAAGGGCACCGCCGAGGATGGTGGCGTTGCCGGACATGAACTTGGAGAGGGAGAGCAGCACGATGTCCGCCCCCAGGTCAAGGGGCCGCTGCAGGGCGGCGGTCGCCGTGGTGTTGTCCACCATCAGGGGCACCCCTTTGGCATGGGCCACATCGGCCACGGCCCGGATATCGGTGACGAACAGGCAGGGGTTGCTGGGGGTTTCCACCCATACCAGCCGGGTCTTTGCATCGATCTGCGCATCCCAGCTGTCCGGATCAGCCGGGTCTTCCACGAATCGGAAGTCGACACGGCAGCGCTCGGGGAAGATCGTCGCCGCCTGCTTGTAACCCTCGCCGAAGACGTTGAGGGACGTGACCACGTTATCGTCGGGCCGGGCGATGGTGAAGATCAGGTTGAACAGAGCCTGGGACCCGGATCCTGCCGTCAAGCAGGCTTCACCGCCTTCCAGGGAAGCGATGCGCTCCTCCAGTACCGAGTTGGTGGGGGTGCGGGTGCGCCCGTAAACCGGGCAGGGAATTTTGTCAAAGGTCTCGTAGGGAAAGGTGACGGACTGCACCAGGGGCGTTACGAAAGACCGGAAATTATCCTGGTCGGCCATGGGATCGAACCCCGCATGCAGCGATCGGGTTTCGAAGCCGCGGCCCGCATCTTCACGCTCGGTCCGGGCTGCTTCTTTATTGTAGACCCAGGGTTCCCTGAGAAAAAAATGTTTGTCGTCGGACATAATTTGTTCTCCCGTAAAAACATCAAAAAATAGCCAAAATTAGTTGCGATTTCAAAATAACCAGAATCCAGGAGCCAGGAGTAAGAATTCAGAATAGCGTTGTGATCGCTTCGCTCCTGCGTAATTTAAACTTAACGGCGCCGAAGGCGACATCCTTAATTCTGGCTCCTGACTCTTGAACCCTGAACCCAGAACCCTGAACCTGTGAACGCGTAAACCATACGATATAATTTTTAGAAATAAACTCGACAATCAACCATAAAACCTTCTATTCCTTTTTTCCATCAATCCAATCCTGTTCCCGTTTCACGATGGCTTTGATCTTTTTCTGGACATCTTCGGGCAAGGAATCGATGGTATGCGTTTCCAGGATCCGATCCACTTCCCTGGCAGCCTTGTCTTCAAGAGTCAACCG
>JAQYWF010000009.1 GCA_030145105.1 Desulfosarcina sp. | reverse complement strand
GAGGCCAAACAGCGGAAACATCTTTCCATCTCCTTATGCCTGCCCACACTGAACGAGGAAAAGACCATTGCCAAAGAGATCGTCATCATGAGATCGGAACTGATGACGCGTTACCCGCTTTTAGACGAGATTGTAGTCATCGATTCCGGTTCGACGGACAAGACGCGTCACATCGCCCGATCATACCATGCAACCGTATACCAGGCCGACGACATCCTGCCGCACCTGGAGAAATTCAAGGGAAAAGGGGAGAACCTGTGGAAGGCACTGTACGTGGCCCGGGGAGACATCGTCGTCTATATCGATGCGGACATTAAAAACATTCACCATCGGTTTGCCTATGGGCTGCTGGGGCCGTTGCTGCTGACGGATCACATTCGATTCACCAAGGCCTTTTACGACCGACCCATCTCGCTAGGAGAGAATAAGTTGCATGCCACCGGCGGTGGACGTGTGACGGAGTTGGTCACACGTCCGCTTTTTTCACTGTTCATGCCCGAACTGACCCAGTTTGTGCAGCCACTATCCGGTGAGTACGCGGGATATCGCGATATTTTCGAAAACATTCCCTTTCACATCGGCTACGGGGTGGAAACCGGCATGCTGATCGACATCCATGATAAATGGGGTTTGGATGTGATGGCCCAGGTCGATCTTGATCGGCGGGTGCACAAAAACCAGGATACAAAGGCGCTGGGTCGGATGGCCTTCGTGATCATCAAAACCTTTCTGAACCGTGTCCAGACGTTGAACCGGGTGGACATCAAACAGGAAATCTTCGATGAAATGATCCAGTACAGCATGGTCCGGGATATGCTTCAACCGCAAATGCATGTGCTTGCGCAGTTCGAGCGGCCACCAATGTCCCAGATCCCTGATTATATGCAAAAATCCGCAGATCGGCAGTCAAAATCGCTTTCGGACAATGATTCATCTTCCTTGTGTCCAATTGATGTTCCAAATAAAAAATAATCTATGCGGGTGCAGATGCTCAATATCGTGCTTATTGGTATATCGTGCGTCTTAAACAGCTTCCGCTGATATCGGAATTGAAACCGCACCAGGCAGGCACGTTCGGCAGCGGATGAGCAAACCAATCCATGCGATTGATCAGCGATTTTTCATTTAGAAAGGACTCATATGGCAAAAAAAAAGGTAGCCGGATATATCAAATCCGAAAATGTAATCTGGTTTGTCGTGGCGTCTCTGCTGATCGGATTTGTAACCGGTGTCGCCTTCGGTATCTATAAAAGTGGTACGATCGCCGATCCCCATGAATCAGCACCATCGGCAGATATGGACGTCGAGCGGCAACAGGCGATCGACATGCTCAAGGCTCAGACCGAGAAAAATCCGCAGGACGTCACGGCCTGGGTTGACCTGGGACATCAATACTTTGATGCCAACCTTCCTGAGGAGGCCATTGCGGCCTATGAATCGGCACTGGCCATAGAACCTGAAAACGCCAATGTCTGGACGGATCTGGGTGTCATGTACCGCAGAAGCGGCAGCCCCGATAAAGCGGTTGATGCCTTTGACCAGGCCATGACGATCGATCCCACCCATGAGATTTCACGATTCAACAAGGGAATCGTCCTTTTCCATGACCTCAAGGATGAGAAGAACGCCCTGGCTGCCTGGGAGTCCTTGCTGGCCCTCAACCCCGATGCGAAGTCACCCGGCGGCCAGACCGTGCAGGAACTGGTTGATCACATCAAAGAGAAACACGACGATTGAAGATGGATAAAGCGATTGGCAACCGTACCACACTGATCAGAAAGGGCAGGGTATTCGATTTTTACGCGGAGAACATCACCCTGCCCAACGGTGTCAGCATGGATATGGAAATAATCCGGCATCCCGGTGCGGCCGCGATTGTGCCGGTGACGAATGACGGTTCAGTTTTACTCCTCAAACAGTATCGCCATGCGGTAGGCGGTTTCATCTGGGAGATTCCGGCAGGCACGTTAGACCCGGGGGAAGACGCCCGTGGGTGCGCCGAACGGGAATTGATCGAAGAAACCGGGTATGCGGCCCGGCATTTTGAACGACTGGCAGAAATCACCCCGCTTCCGGCGTACTCGGACGAACGCATTCACCTGTTCCGGGCCACCGGTCTCACCCGGTCGGCTCAGAACCTGGATGAGGATGAACTGCTCTTTGTTCATCGGGTAGAATTACGCCTGGCCATGAAAATGATCGCTGAAGGTGAAATTCAGGACGCCAAAACCATCGTCGGGCTGCAATTGGCTGCTAACCGGCCGGGCTAAATCATTAATTAGACATCGGCCCGGTCCCATTCCTTAAGCCCGCGAAGCAGGCACAGCATCCCCAGAAAAGTCAGTGCGCCTGATATACAGCCCGTGGCAAGGATGCCGCCGGCCTGCCATACCGCGCCACCCATCAGCGCCCCAATCACTCTCCCGATGCCTGCCGCGGCCAAAAAACCGGACATCATGGTTGCCCGGAAACCGGGCAGTATCTCGGTGCACAGGGTAAGACTGGTGACCATGGTGAATTCGAAAATGAAGAAAAGAATGGCCAAGCCGCATAGAGACGCTGCCAGGGAGGGTTCCAGAAAAGGCAATCCAAGGTAACTCATAACTGACAGGCTCAAACCGGCAACCAGCGACCGCTTTAGACCGATGCGGTCGGAAATTGTGGCGGTGAGGCCTTCTCCTGCCAGTTCGGCCACACCGATGAGGCTGGTTCCCAACCCCAGGGCAACGATACCCAAGCCAAAGCTCTGTTCGAGCCACGCCCCGTAAACCACAAAGAGATTGTCGTTGGCCGCACTGACAAAAAATACATACCCCAGGGCGCCCAATGCGGGTTTGTTGGCAAGTAACTGCGAATAGGCGCCAATGTATTCAGCGGGTGATACTTTAGGGCTTGCCGTTCCAGGCTGATCGGGGATGATAAAATACAGGGCGACTGCACCGATGCAACCCAGTCCGCCCATCACCAGAAAAGGCGATTGCCATCCATACCTGTCCATGAGAATGGCCACCAGTGGGATGCCGATCAGGGTGCTGGCAGACCATGACGTTTCCATGATGCCCATCACCCGCGCCCGCCTGTGGTAAGGTACCCTGTTGCCGACCCAGGCCTGCACGGCCGGATCGAATATGCTTTTGCCCAGTCCGGCCAGAAACAAGGCCACCAGGACGACTGCATATATGGGAAAAATGGCTGCGGCCAGCATGCCGGCTGCCAGCATCGCCATCCCGGCGATCATCATTTTGCGGTAGCCCAGTCTGTCGGACATGGGGCCGATAAGCGCACCCAGTAGGGACGTCACCTGGTTGATGGCAATCAGGGAGGTGATCGCCGACAGGGAGACGCCAAGCCCGCGGCTCAACACCGGTGCAAAGGGGTAGGCAAAGCGCCTGGCGGTATTGAGCACCAATCGGAAAAAAGTGGTGCCTACAACGGGCAGGAATATGGTTGACTGGTTTGTTGAGTTCATTGGGTTCAATTCTTTGAAAAGCGCGCCGCGACGATCCGATCGATGTGCTCCCGGTCGAACGTGTAGCGCGTATTGCAATGGTGACATCGGATCTCAACGGGAAAAGGGCCTTTCTCCTGAATATCTTTCAATTCGTCGATGGGCAGCAGGGTGAGAACATGGCGGATCTGGTCCCGGTTGCAGTGGCAGATGAAACCGACTTTGCGTCTGTCGATGAAACGGGGGGCGTAGTCACCCAGATGGATGCGCACCAGATCCTCCGGTGCGGTTCCTTCAGCCAGCAAGGTGGCAATGGATGGCAATGCAACCACCTGGGCTTCGATCCGTTGGACCACCGCAGGCACGGCGTCAGGCATGGCTTGCAGGAACATACCGCCGGCAGCCGTCACACGCCCCTGATTGTCGAACTTGACGCTGAGACTGAATGACGTGGGGATCTGCTCGGAGGTGAGATAATAGTGGGCCAGGTCCTTGGCCAGACTGCCGTGGGCCATCATCACTTTGCCGGTGAAGGGTCGCTTGGCGTCGGCCAGGATGCGGGTGACCGATATGAACCCGGCTCCCAAAAACGGAGACAGGTTGAAGTCTTCCAGGGGCTTTTCAACCGGGATGGGCACCTTTTTTAAAAATCCGCGAACTTCGCCGGTGGCGTTGGCTTCGACCACCAGGCCTTTGACGGGGCCGGAGCAGTCCACCTGCAGCCCCAGGCGGTCTTTGCCTTTGAGGCTGGCACCCATCAGGCAGGCCCCTAAGTAGGCGTGTCCGAGAACCAGCGTCTCGAGGATGCCCAGTTCATGATTCCAGCGCATCTGGTTGATCATCCAACTGCCGTTGAGCACAACACCGCGAATGGTGTCATCGGCCATCAGGAACGTTTGCAGGTAATCTTTTTCACGATCAAGATGTATCGGTAGTTTGTTTTCAGGCTTTTTCTTTTCCATTCATTTCAGGCCCATGATTGTTCGCGCACGTTCAATTCTATTTTTAACTTGTTCTCTATTGCGTATTTTAGACAAATTGGTGAGCAACCCTGACGCCTCAGTGGGCGACTCCTTGCGGCTTTCCAGTAAGAGGCGATACCAATAGGGGATTTCCGAACCGAAACAAGAGGCCAGGTCCACGGCATGCTGCCTGGCCGTTCGCAGTATCATAGCATCACGGTTTAGGGTGACCGGTTCGCCAGGTCCAGTCGATAGATTCATCTGCACCAGGTATCGCGTGAGTTCATGATCAAGTTTACGTTTGGTGATGTTGTAGCGAGCGATTGGCTTGATCCAGAGCCTGGCGATGATATATCCCAGCAGGCCGGCAATGAAACTGGCACCGGCGGCAATCAGCAGTGGTGAATCCATGGGTATCCTTTTAACCGGCGTTCCGTTTACGAAACCGCTGGTACTCGACCATGCGGGCCGCTGCCTTTACCGCCCGCTCCGGTGTTTCATAAAACACGCCCTTTAGATGATGGCCTTTCACCCGATAGACCGTGGCATCCTTTTCATCGGTGAGAAGGCTGACCCCAAAGACCGGCTTGCCGTATTTTTCCATCAACTGGACAATCTGTTCGATGTAGCTGTTTTCGAAATCTGAAAACACTTGAACGGCGTCATCCAGATATTTTCGTGTATATGAGGGGTCTGCGTGTTCCACCGAATCGGCCAATCGCTTGAGAAAAATTCGGCGCCCGAGGATGCCCAGGTTGATGACCGCATCGCAGGTTTTCCATTGAAGCAGCGCTTCCATGACGGTCAGGGGGATGGACGGATCGTTTTCTCCCACCAGATCGATAGGGTTGGACCGGCTCCAATAGGGCGGCAGGACCTTATCGATGACGGCAATCAGTTCCGTGGAAAGATCTGGCACCTCCAGGCCGAACTGACTGCAAAGATCAGCGGTGACCACCCCCCATCCGCCGCCCAATGTCATGATGGCGATTCGGTTTCCCTGGGGAAGCGGCAGGGAGGAGAAGGCAGCGGACAGGTCCAGCAGTTCCATGGGCTGGTCCACCTTGACAATGCCCGCCTGTTTGCACACGGCGTTGAACAGCCGCGTGTCGGACGCCATGGCACCCGTGTGACTGGATGCCGCCCGGTTGCCTGCACGGGTTTGGCCACCTTTGAGCATAACAATGGGTTTTTTCTGGCTCACCCGGCGGGCGCTTTCGAAAAAGCGGCGGCCCTGCTTGACGCTTTCGATATACAGCATCACGGTCCGGGTGAGTTCGTCGACTTCAAAGCCTTCCATGTAGTCTTCGATGGTGATCATGGCTTCGTTGCCGGAGCCGGAAAAGGCCCGGATGCCGATGCCCTGCGCTTCGGCAAAGGCCAGCAACTGGGTCCCCATGTTGCCGGACTGGGCAACCACCGCCGTGGAACCTGCCAATGGACGGACCGACGTCCCCGTGCAGAAAAAATGGATATGGGGATTACAGATGCCCATGGTGTTGGGACCGAGGATAAGAATCCCGGCAGCCCGTGCTTCCTGGGCCAGTTGCCTCTCCAGTGTTTTGCCGTCAGTGCCGGTTTCACCGAAACCGGATGTGATCAGCACCACGTTTTTAATCCCCTTGGCTTTCAGTTGGGGGATCAGGTTTATGATGCCGGCGGCAGGTACGGTTACCACCGCCAGGTCGATTTCTCCGGGAATGTCTGTCACCGATGTAAAGGCGAGTTTGCCGGCGATGACGCCGCCTTTTGGATTGACCGCATAAACATCCCCATTGTAGCCGCCGCTGATCGTATTGCAGATGAGCATATGCCCCCACTTGCCCATTTGGGCGGAGGCGCCGATGAATGCCACCGAACGGGGATAGAACAGTGAATGGATGGCCGTTGGCGGCACCGGGTGGGCATCGGTTGCCCCGCGATGCGGCTCGGTCAGGGTGATCAATGCGTCCACGGCTTTGACTGCTCCGGTTGCCGTAGCAATCAGCGGATTGATGTCGATCTCGGCAATTTCAGGAAAATCGGCAGCGATGGCGGAAAGTCCCATCAAGGTATCCACAAGGCGTTCACGATCCACTGCTTCTTCTCCGCGAAACGATTCCAGCAGCAGGCGGGATCGGATGGACGCGATCATGTCCGTCGCATCTTGGCGCGTGAGCGGTGCCAGCCGAAAAACGACGTCAGACAGCGCTTCGGTCAGGATACCGCCCAATCCGAAAAGAATCGCCGGACCAAAATGGGGATCACGGAAAAGACCGGCGACGAATTCCCGATGCCCCTTAATTTGAGGTTGAACGAGAATCTGCGATGCGGCGGCAGTCTCAAGAATTTGCTCCGCTGCAGATCGTACCGATCTTTCATCGGTCAGATTCAGGTGAACCAAACCACCTTCGGTTTTGTGCAGCAGACCGTCGCCGAGGCCTTTGAGCACCACGGGAAAACCCAGGTCGCTGGCCGCGGCAACAGCGTCTGCAGGCGTGTTCGCAATTGTTTCGGCGACCACGGGAACGCCGTAACGGCCCAGTAGCGTTTTCGATTCGGCTTCGGTTAAAACCGCCTTGCCGGATTCGAGGGCGTACTTCACCCATTCCTTCAAATCCACGTTGCCATCTCCTGATAACCATCGGTTTGAGGTCCCGTATCCAGAAACAGTCCCTGAAACGATTAAAATAACCGGTCACTATCTACTTGAGGCCGTTGGACAAGGTCAAGGATTAGTTGAACCATTAATACTGGATGGGCTGACTGATGGCCACCGGTTGATCAATGAAAGATTGATAACCGAAATCGTCGAAATAGACGTTCAGGGCGCCTTTGCCGAAGGTGTGGAGGGCGAGGGTCGAGCCGAGGCCCGTCAACGCCGTTTCCGAGCTGCGGATGAGCGTATTCGGTTGGTCGATTGAGTTGACGCGTTCAACGGTTCCGACGGCACCGTTGAACGCGTCCCATTGAATCAATGTGAAATTATCCTGGTCCACCGTCCATGGTTCACCCTCATCCGGTGGCCAGACCAATTCTGGGGGATCGATCGGGTAAGGGCGTTTTTCACCATCGAGAGGATCCGTGTTGGGCGTGCCGCAACCGGATGCGGTTCCATAGTAAGCCTGGATGAAATGGTCTTGGGCCCTGAATCCGGTCAGTGTCGCCAAATCAATGGCCTTGCCGGTGACTGATAGTCGTTCGCCGATCTGGAATACGCCGTTAACATTTTCAATCAGCAGGGTGCCGGCGGCGTCGTATGTGGCCCAACTGCCGGTTTCTATCACAGGCGCCCCATAAACGGTTGCCGATGCGAAACTGGTATCGCCGATGATTCGATCGCCGGGTTCGATGGGATCTGCATCGCCGTTGGTAAAGGTGACGGAGGCCTTTTCTTTGAAGCGGGCGAGCAGGGTGGCCTTCTCGACAACGAAATCATCGGCGGTGAATTCAATGTTATAGATATGCCAGCCATTGGCACTCGCATTGATTCGAAACCGGATGGAGGTGATTGGTTGTCCAGCGAAGGCGGTGAGGTCGACTTCGTTTGCCTGTGTCAGCAGCCAATTGGCACCATCATCGATGGAGACCTCCAACGTCGTGCAGTCGGAAAGTAATGGGTCGCAGGTGCTGGAAAAGCTTAGGTTGATCGTTCGGTAATCGCACGGCAACGCAGGGACCGCGGTCAGATCGGTGATGGGAACGGAAACTTTTTTGCCAAGCGTGTCTACCCATTGAATCTCTGTGATTTCCTGGGCGCTGGAATCCAGAATCACATCTGAAATCTGTTTGTAGGCCAGCCATTGTTTGTCAGAATCATCGCTTCCTGCGGACTGCCAGAGGATGATGGCTTGCATCTTGTCATCAGCAAACGGCTTCAGCCCGTTGTAGATGTTGTCAATGGCTGAGGTATTGCCGCTTTGCGCACTGCGTTGAAATGACAATCCATAGGTTTTATCGCCACCTTCGGTTAAACGGAAACTGATCCCCGCCGTATAATACTCGGGCATGACGGGTTCAAAACCGATCTTTACCTGGCTATCGAATTGATCGGGATTGAATTGCACGGCACCGACGTTCAACCGGATCAAACCGGCGCTGGGTGTGTCGACACCGGATTGGGTGACGCCTGTAATCCTGAGTACGCTGTTTCCATCGATTTTACCGATTTCATGCATGCCAAGCCCAGATCCATTATCACTCCACATGTCCAGATTGTTAAAGCGTTCATGAAAAACGATGCGCTGGGGATCTTTTTCCTCAGGAATCTGGACGTGATACACGATGTCGCGGGATGCCATCATGTCGCCGCTGCCAACAGAACCCATGGAGGTGATTTTAACAAATTTTTTCAGCCGGATATCTTCGTTGACGGTTACAAGTAAATCCGAGAAATCGTATCCATCGGTACGCTTGATGCCCATCAGCGTATTGGTATCACGGTTATTTTCCCGGTAGGTGTAGGTGTTTCCGGCCAGTAAAAAAGATCCGTTTCTGTCCGGAAAAAGCTCGCCGGATCCAGGTGACAGGGAGAGATCACCGCCGCTTGAAACGGTCTGTGCGACGATTTGCGCGACCGGATATACCGGGGTGTCTGCTGGCACCGTCAGTGATGATGACAACCCATTAAAGGTGACCACTTGCCCTGCAATAGACGCGGACGAAAACGAATAGACGGCGTCATTGATGCTCAGACTGCCACCTGCCAAGGGGAAGGAATATGCCGTATTTCCATATATGCGCGTTGTCAATGTCGTTGTATTTAAGCGATCCACGTCCACAAGAAAATAATAGGGGTTAATGGAAACGGTGAATGCGCCCTGTTCATCCTGTAGTTGGTGAGAAACACCGTGGAGGGCGTTCAATGCCGAAAATTTGGCGTTTTCACTGGTTGCATTGAGATATTGGCTGGCGGCGTAGCGCATACCTGATTCTGCCAGATAGTAGGCCTGGGATGACCTGCCGGCGGCGGTACGATGCAACTGGGACGAACTGATCATCGGCACGATGGCGGCCCCTAACGCGGCAAATACCAGAATGGCGATAATTATTCCAATCAGCGCGCTGCCAGGAGCCTTTTTGCTGAAATGGACCTTGGTTTTCATTGGACGGGGACCGTTTGTTTGTCGAATACACCGAACCACCCACCCTAGCGGTAGGATAAAGAGAACCCATCGTATTAACATTTGGATGGGTGTGAATTCGGAGCCATCCGGGCCAGGCCGCACTGTCGAAATAAAGCAGGTATATTGACCGCCGGTGGGTGGGTCAACGTTTACGGTGGCGGCGCTACCGCCATAATTGTCGTTGTTCCTCAGGTGAACCAGGCTGGTTGCATTCAGGGTCACCTCGGCCACGTCCTGGCGAAGCATATTCAATGAGAATTGAACAGTGGAAAGTTCACGAATGTCAACTCCGTCCCAATTGCTGCCGCCTTGATAATAATTCAGGGCAAACGATTCGACGTTGTCGGTCAGAATGTCGCCGTTGTTTTCCAGATAGGCATCATCTACCGTTTCTCCCGGAGGACTATATATTCTGATGGTATCGCTAACTTTCGCGATCGCCTGAAGCCGGCCTGTCGCAGAGCGGTAGACGATATAAGGCCGCGTATCATCTTTGTCGCTGATGTCTGTCAACTCCAGCAGTTCTCGATTAATTCTTGTGGCGGCGAGTTGAATTTTCTGGGAAAGGCTGACATTTTCCCGGACGATTGCGTAGCCGCTGATGGCAGATATCATTCCCATGCCGGCAATGGAGGCGAGAATCCCGGCAACCACCAGAGAAACGATGATTTCGATCAGCGTAAAACCGTCATCACCTCTCAATCGGTGCCGCTTTTCAATTTCAGCTGATGCCGGTTTCATGTGATTCATAGGAATTTTATCGGGTAAACAGCGACGTCAATGAATGGTCGCCCATTGAAATCGTTACCTTCAGTATTCGGCAATCAGGCGTGTTGCAGGGCACTTCTACCTGGCTGCCGTCGAATAGGATATATGTGCTGTCGGTTACCGCATAGGTGCCGTAAAAACCGGCGGTTTCAACCCTCGTTTTAAACGTATCGAGGGGTGTGTTGTCGGTGAACAGCAACTGCTTGTAGTCCGCATTCATGCTTTCAAAGATACTTTGTAGGGCCATGCCTTCCTGCATGGATACGATTGGCTCTGCACTCCTGGACAGGCTAGTGCCCATGAACTGCACCAGCATAACCGAAAGGATGGCGGTAACAGTCAGGGTGACGATGATTTCGATAAGGGTAAACCCCGATTTTTCCGATAATTTTGATTTCATGGAACAAATCCTGTGTTCCGAGTCACACGAATGGTTGTGTTCGCTCCACCGCCTGCCGAGAGTGTCAGTAGCAGATCATTTTGTATTGGATGGGTCCCACCATTGTCGTCACAGGGGCGGCCCCGATTATCAAAAGAAAGGGTAGCCGCGCTCAGGGTCAGCTTAAATTGGGTAAGATCGACGATCTTGGTTTCCTTGCCGGGCAGTTTGCGTTGATTATTGGTGTTGTCAGGATCGCCGTCGACAAAAAGCCAGTAGGACTGCCCCGTGTCATTGCAGCGTATTCCCCATATTCGATCGGATTTCATGGATAGGGACTGGGCATAGCGAATATGGGCTTTGATAACCTCGGTTTGGGCCAGAAGGTCGGTTTGGCCGATATCGCTGCGGCCAACAACCACAACGCTGATGATGCCGATGATGATCAGCACGACCAGTACTTCCAAGGGGGTAAAACCCATTTGATCCCGTGAATGGTAAAATGGCGGCATGACTGTTGAATACCAGATGTTAATGCCGAATAAAACCTCAAATCAGATGGGTGGCACTTTTCAAGCAGGTGATATCATCGGCTCTTAACGAATTGTATTTACCTTGATTTTAACGTAATAAGGGACAAGGCGAAAACCACGGTCCATTCACATGCGCACCGATTAACTCAGATGCAAGGCCTGGATGTGAACCCACTCCTTTCTTCGACCCGTTGCGAACCGGAAAAAAGTATCGATGCGCCTGAAAGCCCCCTTTCTCTGGCTGTCGATCAATCTACCAAGCAGACAGTTTCGGCGCTACTTCTATTTCTCGTCGTGCTTCTCCTGGTTTATGCATCCAGCTTTTCAGGCATCTGGATATACGACGACGAACCGAATATCCTGAACAATAACAACATACATTTAGAACAGATCAATCTTGCGTCCCTGAAAAAGACCTTTTTTCTGAAATTCCAAGACCTTCATACCGTCGAAAGGATCAAGCGTCCGCTGGCATACCTGAGCTTTGCCCTTAACTGGTATGTGGGAAAGGATCAGGTGTTCGGTTACCATGTGGTTAATTTTTTAATCCATTTTACCGCCACCGTCTTTCTCTACCTTTTCATCAAAAACTCTCTGAGGTTACCCCTATTCGCCAACACCTATCACGGCTCGGCTCACACTGTCGCCCTTTTATCAGCCATCATCTGGGCCATTCATCCCATTCACGTCACGGCGGTCACCTACATCGTTCAGAGAATGGCGTCCATGGCCGGCATGTTCACCGTGATAAGCATGTATGGGTATCTCAAAGCTAGAACCGCCCGGACCTGTGCAGGTAGGATCGGCGGTTTCACTGCCTGTGGATTATCCGTGCTGTGTGCCTTCGCAACAAAAGAGAACAGCGCTATGCTGCCCGTCTCCCTGTTTTTCTATGAACTTTTTCTGATCCGAGGCGTGTCATGTACGAATATTAAAAAAATGTGGCCATGGGGGGTGCCGGCATTGGCCATGGTGATCCTTGTTGGCCTGCTTTACATTGATCCGTCACGGCTGCTCGATGGTTATGAAAATCGGCCCTATACACCCGTTGAAAGGATGATGACGCAATCGCGTGTGGTCTTGGTTTATCTGAAGATGCTGTTTTATCCGCTGCAATCCGAGTTGACCCTGGTTCATGATATTGACGTATCCACGTCCCTTTGGTCACCCTGGACGACATTGCCTTGCATCATCCTGGTGGCGGTATTTTTTTTCACCGCATTGTTTTGGCTTTCCAGAAAGCAGCCGCTTATCGCCTTTGCCGTCATCTTCTTTATTATCAACCACGCTATCGAAGGCTCTTTTATTGGCCTAGAATTGATCTACGAACACCGCAACTACATCCCTTCCATGCTGCTGTTTTTGATGCCGGTCATGCTCTTGCTCAAGACGCTTCATTATTTTTCATACAGTCGGAAATTGCAGATGTTCTTTGTGGTCAGCGTGGCTGTGATCCTGGCGTCTATCGGGCACTCCACCTACGCCTACAGCGGTCTGTTTCGCCATGGTCTGGTGTTCTGGAGGGACAACGCCAAGAAATCACCCCGCTTGAGTGTCGTTCAGAACAACTACGGCATTGAGCTGATGAAACAGGGCTACCATGCCAAGGCCTTTCAAGCGCTGAAGCGGTCAGAAACATTGGACCGCTATTTCAACCTCTCGCAGAAAGGCGTGACCTACCACAATCTGGGCTTATATTACGAAACCATTGAAAACGACTATCAGCAGGCCTTGTCCTATTTCAAAAGGGCGACCGGCATCACCTTGAATTCAAGAAAAATGTGGTTGGCTTACGCCATGGGCGAACTGGTCAATGGACATGTGGAAATGGCGGAGGCGATTCTCGAGGCGTGCATCGATAGATGGCCGGATGATCACGAGTTTTTGACCGCCATGGGAAAAGTACAGCTGTGGAAGGGAAACACGGATGCGGCGCTTTCCTATGCCCTGCAAGCCCGTGGTGCACTGACAAGAGCCGTGGGGCCCTTGGCGATTTTCGGCGAAATCTATCGGTTGAAGGGAAACCTGACCAAGGCGGTTTTTTTCTGGCAGGCCTATCGGAGCCACCGGCCCGACAGTCTGGTCGCTGCGCTGACACTATCCGAACTTTACTATCAGACCGGAAATTACGACAGGCTCGGCCGCGTGGTTGCCGATCTTATGGCCGCAAAAGGTGCCAGGAGGTGGGATGTCTGGCTGCAAGAGAACTTAACCCGTGCAAAATTACATGAAGCGGTGGTTTATACCCAAAATCCTGAACACCTGTTGTCTGTGATCTCGTTTTCGTTAAGGAGGGAATCGGAAAAAGCCATTGAGTCCAATGGTCTTATTCCCGACGCTTACAGCTATTACGGACCGCGATTGGGAGCGCGTTCCCCCAGCTTTCAACGGGGTTCGCGAACGAACTGATAATTGATGGTATCTTTACAATTGACCCAAAGGCAGATGATCAGGGTGAACCAGGGCGTGGAATGGTCCTGCTCTTGGTTTGCCCGGCAAGCTGGGTACCAGAATTCCCTGTGATAGTGAGCGTAATTGTATTTCCAGCGACGGCTGTATTTAACGTGAAATCTCCAAGATTTGTTCCGATCGAAGTATCAGCATTACTATAGTTGATTTCACCCGGTGTGTCTCCTAAAAGCAACTGCTTGGCAAAATGCTGGTTGACCCTCCCCACGCCTTCACCCAAGGCGGCATCCAAGGCTTTGTCCCGGGCCTCTTCCTGGAGGTTGAAATACTTGGGTATGGCAACGGCGGCCAATATCCCTAAGATGACCAATACGGCAATAATTTCAACGAGGGTAAAACCCTTTTGGTTCTCGAGAATGTTTTTCAATTTGCGATCGTCAGTCATAGTTCCTCAATTTCAGCATGGAAAGAAGTTGTCGTTACTTAAAAAAATGCACAGATAATGCCAACCTCTATGAAATTATCTGCTTTAGATAAGCTAACTATTTAGAAAAATTTAAAAATAAAAGTGCCTGAAAAAAATTACCACCGACTATTTCTTAAATCATTTTTGGTGGAAAAGCAAATCCAACATTTTGTGTAGGCGCACCCTCCGAATTTTGTAGGCTTGTTGCCCCGGTTATGGTTTGAATTCCGTGATATTGATCTGGTGCTTTTTTATGCGATGCCACAAACTTCGTTCCTTGATGCCCAGCATGGCGGCGGCCTTGACTTGAACACCTCCAGAGCGGTGAAGCGCATCAACGATTATGCGCCGTTCATAATTTTTGATTTGTGAATCCAGATCCGCATTTCCATTGGCGTCCACTATCGCTTCGTTCGAGTGGAAAGTTGACCCATTGTGGCTTTCATTTCGCTTTAATGAAAAGGGCAGGTTGGATGGTAGAATTTTTTCATCGGTCAGAACGGCCGCCGATTCCAAGGCATTTTTCAGTTCCCTCACATTTCCTGGCCAATCATTGGTCAACAGCAACTGAAGGGCTTCTGACGACAGGTGTCGTTCTTTGCCAATTTCATTCAAGAACTTTTCGGTAAGCAAGGGAATATCTTCCCGTCTGTGTCTCAATGGCGGCAACACAATGGAGAAAACATTCAACCGATAGAACAGGTCCTGGCGAAAAAGGCCGCTTTCAACCATTTTTTCAAGATTTCGATTCGTGGCGGCAATAAAACGGACGTTGACTTTTGTTGGCTTTATGGCGCCCACTCGCTCAATGGTATTCTCCTCTATGGCACGAAGCACCTTGGCTTGGGTTTCCATCGGCATGTCGCCGATTTCATCCAGAAAAAGTGTGCCGCCATCAGCCATTTCGAATTTTCCGGGTTTTTTGGTGTTTGCACCGGTGAAGGCTCCTTTTTCGTAACCGAACAATTCACTTTCCAGCAACGCTTCAGGAATGGCCGCGCAATTAATAGCGACAAAAGGTTGGTCTTGTCGTTTGCTGTGTTGGTGTATGCTTCGGGCAATAAGCTCTTTACCCGTTCCGGTTTCGCCAGTTATCAGCACCGTGGATTCTTTGGGCGCCACTTTGACAATTTGGTTAAACACCCCGCGCATCACCTTGCTCTGTCCGATGATATCCGGAAACAGCTGCCGGGCTTCAACCTTGCTCAGCAATTCCGAAACCTGTTCGAAAACCATGGTAAACTTGCCCATGTCATCGGTGGCAACAGAGGTATTTTTTTGCGGGCTGACATTTTTTACAATTCCTAGCCCTTTTGTTTTTATCACAAAACGCTTTACCGGATCGATCAGCAATTTTACAATAAGGATGCCGCAGATTAAGGTGAAACCGATCAGCATGATTCCCCACCAAACCACCGGCCATTGGGGATTTAAGGATTTTGAAAGATAATGAGTGGTTGTATTGTAGGTGACGATGATGGACAAGATGGCGATTCCAGCAAAAATAACCGGTATGATGATATACAAGCTGATATGGAAACGAATATCTTTCATCAGTTAACCATTTTTACCATATCCCACATGGGCAGATAGATGGCCATGGCAAAAAACAAAACCATGGCCGCCAGACATACCGTCAGGAGCGGACCGATGGAATCAGAGAGCCGTTTCATAGCAAACTCGAGCTCTGAATCATAGTGTTCGGCCGCTTCGTGGAGCATTTTCTCCAGATTCCCGGATTCTTCACCGATGGCTACCATGTTGATGATGATCGGCGTGAAATACGGTGATGTGGCCAGCGGACCAGAGATTCCGCGGCCTTCTTCCAAGCGTTCCGTAATATCTTCAAATGCTCTGGACAATGCAGCGTTGTTGATGGTTTCAGACAGAATGGACATGGTTTCCAGTACGGATATGCCACTGGCTTGAAGAATGGCAAAAATACTCGCAAAACGTGCCATCGCCGCCTTGCGGACCAATACCCCGAACAACGGTAGGTGAAGCAGCAGCCGATCGCGTCTGAATCGCCCGATTTCGCTTTTAAGATAGATCTTGACAAAAAGACCCAACCCGATAGCCAGCAAGATCAATGCCGGCCAGTAGGCGGTCAAGATGGCATACATTTTCATGCAGATCACCGTGGGCAAGGGCAATTGGAGTCCTGTTTTTTGGAAAATAGCGGCGAATTTGGGAATGACCATGGTCAGTAAAATTAGGAAAGCCCCCAGCAGGGAGAGCATGACAATGGCCGGGTACTGGAGTGCCGATCGGATATCGGATCGTATTTTATGGTCATGGTCCATGATATAGATCAGGCGGTCCAGGATTTCGGGCAGAGCGCCGCTGGTTTCACCGGCATGAAGCATGCTGCAGTATAATGGTGAAAAAACGGAAGGGTACTTCCTGAATCCATCATATAAACTCCCGCCCTCCCGGATATCCTGCGAAATGGAGACGATAATACGCTTTAACTTTATGTTTTCGCTTTGATTTTCAAGTACCTGGAGGAGTTTGAGCATGGGGACGCCGGCGCGGATCAGCGTCCTGAGCTGCTTGGTGAACAGGATCAATTCAGGCAATTTGACAGTTGTTAGTTTTTCCTGCAGTTCTGTCAGAAAAAAACCAATTCCCGATTTTGACGTGTCGGTTATTTTTTGTGGGATATACCCCCTCGCCACGAGTGCATTCGTGGCGCCTTCCACAGAATCAGAATCGATGGCCCCCGACACCGGGCTGCCGTTTTCAGTAATTGCTTGGTAATAAAATTTTGCCATAAAATTGCTTTTACATCTCTCAGATGGCTACATCATTACCGCTGTCACGGCTTCATCGAGGGTCGTTTCTCCCTCGATCACTTTTCGTGTGGCATCATCTTTCAAGGTACGCAGGTGACCGGATTCTCTGGCGACCCGCATAATTTCCTGGGATGACGCCTGGCGAAGGATCATCTCTTGAATCATTTCATCGATGACCAGTATTTCAAATATTCCGGTGCGCCCTTTATACCCCTTGTCCATGCAGCGATAGCATCCTTTTCCCTGAACGAAATCGGCACCCTGGACCTTATCCAACCCCCAGTAGGACAGGGCGGCCGCGGGCGGCTTCCAGGATTTTTTGCAAAATGGGCAGACTTTCCGCACCAGGCGCTGGGCAATGGAAACCAGCATCACCGATGAGACGAGAAAGGGCTCGATGCCCATGTCGATAAACCGGGTGATGGCCCCGGCCGCATCGTTGGTGTGAACCGTGCTTAACACCCGATGGCCGGTGAGGGCACTTTGAACGGCAATACTGGCCGTTTCCGAGTCGCGAATTTCTCCTACCATGATGACATCCGGATCCTGACGCATGATGGAACGAAGGCCGCTGGCAAATGACATGCCCGCTTTGCGGTTGAGCTGGATCTGGCGAATTTTGTTTATCCGATATTCAACGGGGTCTTCGATGGTAATGATGTTGATGTCCGGCTGGTTGATTTTCTTGAGTATGGAATACAGCGTCGTACTCTTGCCGCTTCCGGTGGGGCCCGTGCTCAAAATCATTCCGTACGGCTTGTTGATGATTGGCTCCAGCTTGAGAATATCTGCCTCGTTCATTCCCAGTTGCTCAAGCGAATAGACACCCCCGCTGGTGTCGAGCAGTCGCAGCACCATGTTTTCTCCATAAATGGTGGGAATGGTCGACGCCCGGATATTGATCTCCTTATTGTCCATGCGAATCGTAAAGCGACCGTCCTGGGGAATCCGGGAAAGGGAGATATCCATGTTGGATAAAATTTTCAGCCTTGAAATAATTAAAAGCAGCAATGATTTGGGTGGCGCCGGCACTTCATGAAGTTTGCCGTCTACACGGAAGCGAACCTGAACGAAATCCTTCTCCGGCGAGATGTGGATGTCGCTGGCTCCCTCGCGAACGGCCTGGGAGAGAATTGAGTTGACCAGGCGAATAACCGGCGCCTCCTCCGCCATATCATGCAGTGAATTGACTTCAACATCCTCAGAAACAGCTGCCGTCTCAGCATCTTGGGCGCTTTCGATCTGCATGTCACTCATGCCTTCCAGCACCCCGCCGATAGCGGAATAGGTGCCGTAAAGGCTCGAAATCATATGGTTGAGTTCCTGATAGGTGCAGATTACCGCCTCCACCTCGATATTCGTGAAGACTTCAATGGCATCAAGGGCGTTGATCTCCATGGGGTCGGTCATGGCGATCTTCAGCAATTGGCCGGTCCGTTCGATGGGTACCAATTGATATCTTTGGCACATCTCAAGCGGGATCACATCAGACAGGGAGATGTCAATGGGATAGGCGTCCGGTCTGTATTTTTCGATGGATAGCTGCTGGGAAACCAGGTTCACGATTTCGGAACTGCTGACGATACCCTCCCGCACGAGGTATTCGCCCAATTTCATGTTGTCGCGTTTGTGATCGGCAACGGCCTGATTGAGCTGTTCTTCGGTCAGCAGTCCGCCATCGATGAGCATTTCGCCGAGTTTTTTCTTTTCTTTCACTTTTCCACCAGCATCCTCCCGCGGCCCTGCGGCCGTCAAGATCCTTTTCCCAGAAAAGGATCGGAAAAAAGAATGGTTTGGTCTGTCCAGCCGGAAATGATTTCGGCGGAACCGGAAAACTCAGCAGGCAAATTGGCCATCATGTTTTCGGCTGCGGCCAGATTAAAAAAATAGCCGGTGACATAGATTCCGTATTTCATTCCGGCTTGATGGTCCCACTGGGCAATTATGCGCATCAGCGGCGCGTCTTTGTTCCTGGCGGCTTTCATCGATCGTCGAAAAGCGGTCTCCAAAACGTCGGTTTGATCCACCTTGAGCCACCATAGGGGGTATGCGCGTGGAACAAACGCTGCCGGAAAGGCCGGAAAGGCAATGGTGTCTCCGACGCGAATGGCATCGGCATGGCCGATGTGGGGGTTGGCCTCCAGCACCGTTTTGAGGATGCGGTCACGAAAATCACCATAGATGATCTTGACCATCAACCCCAGCGTGTCGTTTTTCTTCACGGTCAATGCACCGAGGAGCGATGGTTGTATCTGTTTGGGATTATCCGTTTTTTGCGCCGGCTGACCTGATGTGGTTTTTTCATGAACCGTCTCAGTGAACTCCAGATTGTCGGAAATGGGTGCGGCCTGGGTGGGTGACGGTGATGGCACCTGGTTGGGATTGGCGGCTGACAAATCGTCGACTGGCTGAAGCATATCGGCAATCGGAACCGTGGGCTGAGGTTGCTTTAAAGGTACCGGATTATGAGGTACCGCAATAGGCACAGCCATAAGCGGGGGCAGGTTTGCTTTCGCGTTTTCCACCACCGGTGTCGAGTTACCGCCGGTGACCCGAGTGGCGATTGATGGAAGCCAATCCGGGATAACCATGTACACCGTAGCGATGACGGCCAAAAAAACCAGCACCGAGAAGGCCATCGTCCGTTGGTTGCGATGGGGTGACCAGCGCTGGGCCAGCGAACGGTCCCGGCAGGAGCGAACCAAGCGCCAGTCAACCCGGGTGCGGTTTTGGACAATCAGCGCCAGCATGCACTGGTGGCACAAATTGATGATCTTTCTGGGGTAGCCGCCTGTTGCACGGTAGATGGCACGCAGGGCCGGCCTCGTGAATAGTTGTGGCGGACGGGGCTGGTTGCTGGATTGTTTGATGCGAAAACTGATCATTTGACGGGTGTCGGCGAGGCTCATCGGTCCCAGAAAATGGATCAGGTTCACCCGGTCGGCCAGATTGGCGTGACGATCCAGAATGTCCTGGAATTCCTCCTGGGCGAAGAGAACGATTTGAAGCAGTTTATGATCGTTGGTTTCGTAGTTTAAAAATTCCCTCAGGATTTCGAGGCAAAAAAGGGGAAGTTTCTGCCCCTCATCAATGATCAGGATGACGGTTTTCTCCTCATCCACCCCCTTTTGAAACAGATGATGCTTGATCTGCTCCTTGAATCCATGGCCATCATTACCGGAGATGTCCTTGCCGATAATCATGGAACAGATGTCTTCCAAAAAGGCCAACGGAGAGTTGAATGAAGGATCCAGAATCAAGTGGGACTCGATGGTGTTGTCGGCCGAGAATTTTTTCAACAGTGTCCGACACAGCGTAGTTTTCCCGGCACCCACGGCACCGATGACGATGTTGAGCCCCCGCTTTAGCCGAAGGGCCAACTCGAGCTTCTGCAAACAGTCCACATGTTGTCTGGACTGGAAAAAAAAACTAGGATCCGGGGAGTTGGAGAAGGGTTCCCGATCCAGATTGAGTATGCTGAAATAGTCCATGAAAGTCTGCTCTGACAACGCCGGCAATTTCATTCCTGCCGTTGGAGTCTCAGGGCCTTTACTCAACCACCGTCGATTCCGTCTTGATTGCGGGAGCCACCGATGCCACCGGCCGTCTTTTAAGAATATAAGGGGTGATGAATATTAAAAGTTCCTGCTTCTTCCGGTTTTTGGACTGACCTTTAAACAGGTATCCGAGACCCGGAATATTTCTAAGCCAAGGCACGCCGTAGTCGAGATTCTGGTCAGTGTGTTGGGTCAGGCCGCCGATAACGGTGGTCTGGCCATCGTAGACGACTACATTGGTTTTGGCATATTTGGTAATCACTGTCGGATTTCCCCTCACTGTTTGTGTGAAATCCGGTTCATCCTTGTTGGTGACAATATCCAGCCTCAAGGTGTCGCCTTCGATGACATGGGGGGTCACCTCCAAGCGCAGCACCGCCTTTTTATATTCAATTTGTACCTTGTTGTCATCTACGCTCTGGAAGGGGATATCAGAACCGCTTTCGATAAGCGCCGTCTGGTTGTCCAGCGTGGTAATCGACGGTTTGGATAATATGCTGAGTTCGCCCTCCTCTTCCAACGCAGTCAGCTGGGCGGCGAGCAACAGGTCTCCGGCTTGGGCAATCATTCCCAGGGTAAACCCGGAACCGGCAACCGCGGCACGTGAAAGGTCTGCCGGAAAGTTCGCCGCTACGCCGGACGACGGATTCACGGCGTCGCTGGCAGTCAAGCCGATGGCATCGCCGGTATTGGGGGTGACCCAATAGTCGTTACCGGAGTAAAGCCCACCCCATTGAACCCCGAGTTCTCTTGCCGTTGTGCTGGTGGCCTCGACGATAAACGTCTCGATGAGTATCTGGGCCGTCGGTTGATCCAATTCGGTAATCAAGGCGATCATGCGCTCAAGATCGTTTCGGGTTGCCTGGATAATCAGCGCATTGTTGTGTTCATCCAACAACACGGATCCAAGGATTTTTCCGTTATCCGCTTCAGTTAAAAAACGCTCTAAATTGGTTTTCAAATTTCCGGCGTCCGCATAATCCACATGGATAATCTTCGTCAGCAGCGGCTCGGAAAGCGCCAACTCTCTCCGTTTCGATAAAATCTTCTGGTCCGCCTCCAGCTGCCTGACGATGTTTGCCTTGTCCTCCAAGGTGAGAATTCGGAGCAACTCTCCTTCCCATGTGTATGAGAGGTCATGGGTTTTCAGAATACCTTCGAATACCTGGTCCCAGGGTATTTTTTCAATATTGACACTGGTCTTGCCACTGACATTGTTGTTAATGATGATGCTTATGCCCACGGACCGTGCCAGGGCCCGAAGCAGCACACTTAGATCTGCCTGGTGCATCCTCAAGGTCACCGGCCTCACCGGCAACGGCTTCTGGATCTCTCCTCCGATCACGCCAGGCTTTTCAAGATGTGATTCGGCCTTGGGCATATCGATGATACGATGCTGTTCCGGTGGGGAAAAGCCTCTGGATTCGGCTGCACGGTCTTTCCATTGGTTCATGAAGACATTTTTTGGTTTAGGCTGATGCTCGGCGCAGCCGAACCAGCAGGCCGGCAAAAAAAAGGTTGCCAACACGAACGATACCCATTGGTTGCTAAGATTGGATAACATGGCACTCCCTGATGGTATATCCTATTTACCAGAAATGGTTTCGTAGTCAGTCATTTTTAAAATGATCACATCCGGTGCGTTGCGTTTACCAATTTCAACCTGGTGTGGCTGGATACGACGAAGGAAGTGTCCATTGCTATCGATAGCTTCCCCCGACGCATACGCCATCCCGTTTATAATGGCCAGTCGCTGTGTCCCCGCCTCTAAAAAACCGGAGTATACCAGATTCAGTTGGGTGCCGGCGCTGACGGTTGCATTATCAGGAACTTCACGCTGCTGCGTATCCGACAGCAACGTGTCGGTTGGTAAAAACGGATCTTTTTCCCATTGGCGCTCGGCGCTGCGGATGGTGAACAGATCCTTGGTCAGCGAGGTGTCCGCCTTAAGCTTTTGGATTACTTTCTGGGCAAACGCGAGAGCCTGGCTGTCAGACTTTTTTTCAACTCCCTGTTGACCGACGGTCGTCACCGGCCCCCAATACAAATATCCACCCAGCAACACGGTTGCCGCCATGATGGAGACGATAATTTTTTCCCGTTTAGTCATCGATACCATGAAGTCTCATTTAGCATTCGACCGAAATCAACGGTGCAACAGCGACATGGAGACCTTGATCCATTTGTTCTCTTCAGCGCAGCGGACCTGGATTTTATGAATTCGGTCCACAAAAGACTGCTCGACGATCGTATTGATCAGTGGCTGAACATTTAAAAACTCACCACGGAAGACGACTTCTACCATCAGCAGTCCGTTTCCCTGGTCAAAGGTCTGTGCATCGGGAGTCACACTTTCGAGCGTCAGATCGGCGGTACTGGCAATTTTTTCAAAAATTTGAGCCAGCCGCCCGGTGTTTTCGATATCCAGCGCCTTTTTTTCAGGAGATTTCAAATGGGCCGACGGTGCGATTCGTGCCTGATTTACCAGTTTACTGTAAATGGGTGACAGGGCCTGCCGCAAGGCAATTTCTCCGTTCAGCGCGGACATTTGCCGGTCGTAATCCTTCATGTTGCGATAGTTTGGATAGATCACCAGGGCTAAAAAGGCAAGCAGGCCGAAGGCGCAAAGAATCACAAGAATGGGGCTGGTTTGGTTTTTCGTGTCGGCCATCGTATTATCGCATCGGTCCTGTTTTTATTACCGGTTGTCGGTTATGCGAGATCGAACTGGATTGAAAACCGCAGAACCGGGCGGTCGTCCAAGAACTGAAGCCGCTTGTTTTTGACAACGGGCTTGTTGAACATCGGTGAATCATCAATGGTGAGCATGAAGCTCGCCAAATCCGTTTCGAAGCGGATCTTGTCACCCGTGACAACGCCTTCAATCACCAATGACGACCCTGTTTTCGTTTTTGAATTCGGCAAGGGTGCATCCATGTCGGCACTCAAAGCGATCAATTGAATATTCGCCGGTGTGAGGTGGATGACCTCTGCCATGACCGCGGAACTATAGTAACGCTGGCTCAGGGTGGTGATCATGTCTCGCTTCTGGTTCACCTTTGCATAAAGGGCCATGACCAGCTCCTGTGTCAGCGGCACATTGAATGCATCCCGTTTTTGGATTAAACGGTCCACTTCAGCAGCTTTCACCGATAAGTGGTGTTCCTGCCATAAATAGCCGCAAAACAGCAACGCCAGAAAACCGATGCTGGCGGCTGAAATACCGATTCGGATCTGGCGCGCCCGGTTTCTTTTTTCCCGATGACGGTAGGTGAAGAGGAAATTGGGGGTCAGCTCGTTGGAGGATAATCCGATTCCGATAGCCGGAACGAAGCTTTCTTTTTCCGCCGGAAGGTCCGGGATGGTCACTTTTTGGGTAAAGGCATGCGATTGAGGAAACGGGTTGAGAGTATTGACGGGTACACCCAGTTGAGATCCGATGTGTGAAATGACTGTCGCGTTGGCTGTCATTTTACCGGAAATGAGAATATCGCTGACGCCGGATCTTTTGAAATGCAGGGAAAAGTGTGCGATGGTGCGCTCAACTTGTTTGATAAGACGATCGATGGCGGGATAGATGATCTGGAAGATGTCGACCGGCTTACCGTCCTGAGAACGGGGGGCGGTGGAGCTGTCGGTATCCAGAAACTGGTAAAAAGCCTCTTGGGCGGCGGCATAATGCGCATCTTTTTCTTCGGGAGGGGTAACATCGCGGTCCTCCATGACCAGCGTCGGCGGCATGTCGGCGGGTGACGGGCGTCGGTATTGTTCGGCGATGGCGTCGATCATGCTGTGCATTCCGGCCTTGATCCCCCGAGAAAGGATAAGGTCGCCATTGGCGTAAATCGTGATGCGTGACCAGTCCCAGCCGATGAACAGGCAGCAGGTGTTCTGCCCGGCCTCCTGAACGACACCTTTCTTCAACAGATTTTGAATGGCAAAGGGGACGATTGAAATACCGGTAAGCGGATGACCGGTCCTGCTGAAAAGTTTCTTCAGGGCTTCCGTTTCGGCAATGGGGATGGTGTATGTCATGACTTGGGTTTTGGTCATGCCGTTTTCGTTCACATCGCCCAATATCCTGAAATCCAGCAGCATCTCTTTGTCGCTGAAAGAGACCTCTTTCGAAAATGTCCAGAAAACCGCGTTGGGAATCTGCTTTTTAGGCAGTTTGGGAATGCGGATGCACCGGGTTTCCACTTTTGCCGATGCCACGCAACACCAGATTTCATAACGCTTCAGGCCAGTACAGAATCGGGTCAATAGGGTCGCCAACGCCTTGGCCAGGTAGGGCGTATCGACTTTGTTGGCCTGCTCGACATCGATGGTATCGTAGTCCAGAAGCTCAAAGGATTTGTCCGATATCCGGTTGATCTTGGCGATCTTGATGCAACGGTTGCCGATTTCAATGCCGATCCCGATGGCTTTCTGGAAGGTCAACGCCTTTAGCAGCCTGATCTTTTGGGACGTTTCGGCAGGTTCGGTTGGGTCGTTGGTTGACTGGGGGGGAATATTGTATCGGATCAGATCGAGCAGTTTTTCAGTGGAAGAAATCTCGTCCTTTCGCACCAATTCAGCACTCCATATCGGTATGGCTGTCGTGTGTCGAAAACGCGCTTCGATCGCCCATAGCGTTTTGGGCCATTGCGGCGAGGGTTGCGTAAAGCCGGTAACACATTCAAACGGTTACAACCATTGGCCTATTTCACTGGTGTTTGTCAAGGCTTAATAGTCGGTGGCGATGGAGCATATCATTTTTTTATTATTGGATATTTGCCAGATTGCCAGGGGGTGTTACCGTTTTTCGCAATCCTATTCGAAACCCGTTCATCCGACGCTGGAATCACTAAAAATCTGCAGCGTGGCGCATTTGTTCTTGATAAAAAGTGATCTGCCTTCTATTTTCATGAGAGCGACGGCGCTGGAAAGATCGACTTTGCCAGGGTATTGAAGAATGCCTGAAACGTTGGCAAAACCGATCAGACTTCAATTCGAATGTGACATGGCAACAGGATTAAGATTACGAGCAAACATTTTCCCAGAAAGACGTCCATGAAGATGCCCAACCGTTCTGTCCGCCAGACCGACCACATGATGCTGATCGGTTTCATGCTGGCGCTGGTCTACTGGATTCTTGACTCCATACTGTCTATTTTTACCAGTTACGGCAACCTGCTCGAACAAATGCTCGGCGTAAACCTGGACGAAGTATGGACGCGGATCATCGTGCTGTGCCTGTTTGCCATTTTCGGTTCCCATGCACAATACACCATCAATGAACGCAAAAAAGCAGAAGCCACCCTCGAACGTGATGCCGCCACCCGTGAACGATTTCAACGTCTGCTCTCACCGGATCTTGCCGAAAGGGTCGTTTCCGGCGAACTGAAGGTCGAAAAAGGCGGTGAAGACCGGGTCGCAACTGTCCTTTTTGTGGATATCCGTGGTTTTACCACAATCAGTGAAAACAATCAGGCGTCTGAAGTACTGCGCCTTCTCAATGAGTACTACGAAGTGTTGGTGGAAGTGGTGTTTCGCCATGAAGGAACAGTGGATAAGTATATTGGTGATGAGATGATGGTGATCTGGGGTGCGCCGGTCGTTCATGATGACGATCCATACCGAGCCGTGATGGCTTCGCTGGAAATGAAAAACGCACTCGCCGACTTCAATCGTAAGCGCCTCGATGCGGGCCGTCCGGAAATCAAGTTCGGCATCGGCATCAACACCGGCAATCTCATGGCCGGATATATCGGTTCTTCGCATACCATGAGCTACTCGGTCATCGGTGACACCGTCAATACTGCCTCCCGGCTATGCTCCGCGGCACAGCCCGACCAGATCCTGATCTCTGAGAAAACGTGGAACCAGGTTAAACACCGATTTGATGCCGATCCATTGGGTCAGATTCATGCCAAGGGCAAATTCAAGCCTGTCAGCGCTTACGCCGTCACCGGGCAAAAACCGATTCCCGGCTGATTGTCGTTTACTTGATTTCCTGTTGAAGCTTCCTATTGTACAATGCCAGGTGCTGCTTTACGGCGAATGCCAAGTATGCTAAGAAGCCTGCTCTTAACGTTACATGAAACGAATATTCGCTCATTATGACACGTATTGGATTGGGATATGACATTCATCGGCTGGTGCCGGGCCGAAAGTTGGTGATAGGCGGTGAGACCATCCCATTTGAAAAAGGGTTGCTGGGGCATTCAGATGCGGATGTACTGGTGCATGCCGCCTGCGATGCGCTTTTGGGCGCGACGGGAATGGGGGACATCGGCGATTGTTTCCCCGATACAGATCCCCGCTACCTTAATATTTACAGCATTGATCTGTTGACGACGGTCTACCGCCGGATCAACGTATCGGGATTTGAACTGGTCAACATGGATGCCACCGTGTTTGCCCAGGCGCCCCGCATATCGCCGTACAAAGATCGGATGGCGGCTCAGATAACTGGCAGCTTGTCCGTGAATAAGCGGATGATCAACATCAAGGCCACTACCACCGAAGGACTCGGCGCCATCGGCCATGGTGACGGCATTGCCGCCATGTGTGTGGTCCTGCTTCGATCCACAACGCCGGAAACCGGCAATTAACGTCCATCTAAAAATGACGGATACTGATGGTTATGCGTATTTACAACACACTGACCAAATCAAAAGAGACATTTGAACCGGTGGTGCCCGGTCAGGTCAGGATATATGTGTGCGGCCCGACCGTTTATGACTCATGCCATGTGGGGCATGCCCGATCAGTGGTGGTGTTTGACGTTGTGGTTCGTTATTTGCGGGCCATGGATTATCAGGTCACCTACATCCGCAACTTCACGGATGTGGATGACAAAATCATCAACCGAGCCAACACGGTTGGCATGGATACGGTCCAACTGGCAGAAACATATATCAGCGAATTCCACCGTGACATGGACGCGCTCAATGTCATACGGGCCGACCAGGAGCCGAGAGTCACGGAGCATATCGATGACATCATTGACATCATCGAGAGCCTGTTGGAAAAAAAGGTCGCCTACCTGGTCGACGGTGATGTGTTTTACGCGGTGGAGACCTTCAACGACTATGGGAAACTATCCGGTCGCAAACTATCCGATATGGTTGCCGGCAGCCGGGTCGAGATCAACGAGAACAAACGCAACCCTTTTGATTTCGTGCTTTGGAAAGCAGCCAAACCGGGTGAGCCGTCATGGCCAAGCCCCTGGGGTGAGGGGCGACCCGGCTGGCATATCGAGTGCTCGGCCATGAGCAGCCGGTTTCTCGGCGAAACCTTTGATATCCACGGAGGCGGCAAAGACCTGATCTTTCCCCACCACGAAAACGAAATCGCGCAATCCGAAGCCGCCCACGGGAAACCGTTCGCCCGATATTGGATGCATAACGGGTTCGTGAACATCGACAACGAAAAAATGTCCAAATCCTTGAACAATTTTCTGATGATCAAGGATATCGTGCAATCCTACCACCCCGAAACGGTCCGATTGTTTCTGCTCTCAAGCCATTATCGCAGTCCCATCGATTTTTCCGACCAAAATCTCAAAGAATCGGAAAAGGCGCTGGACAAAATTTATGGGGTACGAAAGCGTCTGGATCAGGAGGCCGGCATTGCCGACGCAGGCGATGAAGCGGCCAGCAGCAACCACTGGCTGGCCTTTTGTGAAGCCATGGACGATGACTTCAACACGGCCAAGGGTGTAGGCATCTTGTTTAACCTGGTAAAAGAAGCAAACCGGATACTGGATGAGGAGGGGCAGTCGATGAAAGCCATGGATACCTTGGCATCCCTGACCGCTGACCTGGAACGAATAGGCGGTATCTTAGGGATTCTCCAACAGTCCTGGCAATCCTTTTCCGAAGAACGGGCCAACAGCCAGCTGCAAAATATGACGGTTTCTGCCGAAGCGATCGACGCATTGGTGGCTGAACGTGCCGCTGCCCGCAAAAACAAAGACTGGAAGCGGGCGGACGAAATCAGGGACCAGCTGGATCAAGCCGGAATCCTTTTGGAGGATAAGGGCGACGGAACCCATTGGAAAGTGGCCACCTGATCTCACATGTCATCTTTTAAGCTCGTATCCGAATTTACACCCTGCGGCGACCAGTCCCGGGCCATCCAAACCATCTCCGAACAGATCCTCAGTGGTACCAAAAGCCAGGTTTTGCTGGGAGTTACCGGCTCCGGCAAGACCTTTACCATGGCAAATATCATCGCCACGGTCAACCGCCCGTCGCTGATTCTGGCGCCTAACAAAACCTTGGCAGCCCAGCTCTACAATGAATTTCGATCCCTGTTTCCGGACAATACCGTCGAGTATTTTGTCAGCTACTACGACTATTATCAGCCCGAAGCCTATATCCCCACCACGGATACCTACATCCAGAAGGATTCTTCCATCAATGAACTGATCGATAAAATGCGCCACTCAGCCACTCGTAACGTGCTGTCTCGATCTGATGTGGTGGTGGTTGCCAGTGTCTCTTGCATTTTCGGCTTAGGCGCACCGGAGGATTACCTCTCCATGCGCATCGACATCACGACCGGCATGGATCTGCCCCGGGAGCGGCTGCTCTATCAGTTGGTGTCCATCCACTATCAACGCAACGACATGGATTTTCACCGCGGTGTTTTTCGGGTGCGCGGGGATCGGGTGGAAATTTTTCCTGCTTACGAGGAGGACAAGGCAGTCCGCATCGATTTTTTTGGGGACGAAATCGAACATATCTTTGAATTCGACCCCCTGAAAGGAACCACCCTAAGGCATCTGGGCGAGATCACCCTGTTTCCTGCCAGCCACTACGTGACGCGCAAATCGACCCTTGAGCGGGCCACCAAAACCATTGTTCGGGAATTGAAGGATCGCGTCGATTATTTCCGGAATGAAAACAAACTTATCGAAGCCCAACGCATCGAAGAGCGCACGCTCTTCGATCTGGAAATGATTCAGGAGATTGGGTACTGCAATGGCATCGAGAACTACTCCAGGCACCTGACCGGCCGTCTGGCGGGCCAGCCACCGCCTACACTGCTCGATTACTTTCCCAAAGACTTTCTCGTTTTCGTGGATGAGAGCCACATCGCCGTATCTCAAATTCGGGCCATGTATAAGGGAGACCGTTCTCGCAAAACGACATTGGTTAACTATGGCTTCCGGTTGCCCTCAGCCTTGGACAATCGACCGCTCAAGTTCGATGAGTGGTCCAGCCGCGTCGACCAGGTCGTCTATGTGTCGGCCACCCCGGCAGAGTACGAACTGACCACATCGGAAGGCCAGGTCGTGGAGCAGATCGTCCGGCCCACCGGACTCATCGACCCAGTGGTACATGTGCGGGGCGCCAGCAATCAGGTGGACGACCTGTATGGAGAAATTCGGGATCGGCAGCAGCGCGGGGAACGAATTCTAGTGACCACGCTAACCAAGCGAATGGCAGAAGACCTCACCGAATATTATACGGATCTGGGGTTGTCCGTGCGATACCTGCATTCCGATATCCCCACCATGGAACGCATGGACATCATCCGGGATTTGCGGGTAGGCAAGTTCGATGCGTTGATCGGCATCAATCTGCTGCGTGAGGGTCTGGATATCCCTGAGGTGTCCCTGGTCGCCATTCTGGATGCGGACAAAGAAGGCTTTTTGCGATCCAAGCGATCACTGATTCAAACCTTCGGCCGTGCGGCCAGAAACATCAACGGCACCGTGGTGCTTTATGCCGACCGAATCACCGCCTCCATGGAAGCGGCCATCGAAGAGACCAACCGGCGGCGGATCATCCAGCAGCACTACAATCAGACCCATCACATCACCCCGCAAACCATACACAAGACCATTACGGATATATTCGACAAGGCCTATCAATCAACAGAAACCTCACCGATGCAGGTGGCTGAGACGCCGGCTGCCTTCGGCCCGGAGGATAACATCGAATCCGCCATTCACGATTTGGAAAGCCAGATGCAGACTGCGGCCAAATCGCTGGCCTTTGAAAAGGCCGCCTCGATCCGAGACCGGATCAAGGTACTTCGAAAACGGCTGCTATTTGAATCATAAGCATGGGTGACAGCCATGGAGCAACCGCCTGACCGTTCGGATTCATCAAACAACCTGTCTGGGATCATTGGCGCCATTTCCGACGGTCCCGGCGTCTATCTGATGAAAGACGCCGGCGGGGAAATCATCTATGTAGGCAAAGCCATCAATCTGCAAAAACGGGTGGCATCCTACTTCCAGCGGCAGGAAGCCCATGGCGCGAAAACCGCGTTGATGGTCTCCCGGGTGGCTGACATTGAAACCGTGGTTACCGCCTCGGGTAAAGAGGCGTTGATCCTCGAATCCAATCTGATCAAGCAACACCGGCCCCGTTTCAATGTGGTCCTCAAGGACGATAAACGCTATCCTTCCCTTCGCATTGATATTAATGCAACTTATCCCAGAATTGAAATCGTCCGCAAAACGCGTAAAGACGGTGCTGTTTATTTCGGACCATATTCATCCGCCCAAGCGATGCGACAGACCGTCAAGCTGATCAACAAAACGTTTCCGCTGCGAAAATGCAGCGATCGCACCTTGAGCCATCGCACCCGGCCGTGCATCCACCATCAGATGGGCCAATGCCTGGCTCCTTGCTGTCTGCCGGTTGACCCGAAAGCGTATCGAGGGATTGTTAAAGAAGTCATCCTTTTTCTAAAGGGGCGCACACCGGAATTGATCCGACGGGTGCGTCGCCACATGCTAAAGGCCTCTAGTGTGCAGGAATTTGAAACGGCGGCGGTGCTCCGGGATCGGATGGTTGCCCTGGAAAAAACATTGGAGCGTCAGGCAACCGTGACCACCGATTTTCTGGATCGCGATGTGATCGGCATCAGTGGTAACAGCGACTTCCGGTTGTTGACCGTGATGACCCTTCGCCGCGGTTTTCTGCAGGGGGTCCGGCATTTTGAAATTATCCATGCCGCTCCTGAAAAGGGTGAACTGGTAACGCAGTTCCTGGTGCAGTATTACCAGCAGACCCACAGCATACCAGTCGAGGTGCTGGTGCCTGAACTGCTGGAACATTACCAACTGTTGGAAGAGACCCTGTCGGAGTGGCGGATGAGGCGGGTCCGGGTTCGTTACCCTCAAAGGGGTGAAAAACGACGGCTTCTTGAGATGGCTGAAAACAATTCAGAAAACGCACTTCGTGAGCGACTCCAGAAAGCGACCGGCGAAGCCGCCGTCCTCGAAGCGCTGAAACGCAGGCTTCGCATGGATCGCATTCCGGAGCGTATCGAGTGCTTCGACAATTCCAACCTGGCCGGCTCGAATCCGGTCTCTGCCATGGTGGTTTTTGTTAATGGCCGGCCGCACAAGGCTGGCTACCGCCGCTACACCACCCGCACGGTCTCTTCCCCGGACGATTATGCCAGTATGGCCGAAGTGCTGCTCCGAAGGTATGGAAAGCTCGGACCGTCCGACCCAGAACCGGACCTGTTGCTGGTGGACGGCGGAAAAGGGCAGGTAAACATTGCCGTTGCGGTAGTGGGCAAGTTGGGCTTGGCAGGGCGGTTTGCCATCGCCGGCATCGCCAAAAAAGACGCGAGAAAAAAAGAACCCGAAGATAAGATCTATCTGCCCAATCGAGCCAATCCCGTCAACCTGGGAGCGGATGGCCGATTGTTGTTGCTGCTTCAGCAGATTCGGGATGAGGCCCATCGCTTTGCCGTGACGTTTCAGCGTAAACAGCGGGCCCGCAAGATGGTAAAATCAGCATTGGACGGCGTCACTGGGGTGGGAGCCAAACGAAAACGCCTGCTGATGAAGCATTTCGGCAGCCTAAAAAAAATCCGGGCAGCCACCGAGGATGAACTCAGCAGACTGCCCGGCATCAATGAATCCCTGGCCAGGGCCATCAAACAGGCGCTATCCTAATATTCATCTTGTTCTTCCAGAAATGGTAGATTGTGGTTCAGATCAAGGCCGCAGGGTTTTTGAAACCGCAGGCGTAGCTGCGCTACGTCGAGGATAGCGCTAAAGCTTCACTATGTGCTCAATAACCCGAGAACGCAGGTCTGAGCCGCAAGATGCCGTTTCTGGATGGACACTATCCTAATTTGGCCAGATCATCCTTTAGCTCCTGAACGGCCGCAGCGGATTTCATCAGCGCGACCTTCTCATCCTCGGTCAGCGTGATCTCGATCACCTGTTCCATGCCGTTTTTTCCCAGCTTGACCGGCACGCCGATAAACAGGTCGTCGATTCCGTATTCACCCTGGAGATAGGCGGCACAGGGCAGCACCTTTTTCTTGTCTTTCAAAATGGATTCAGCCATTTCCACAGCGGCGGAAGCCGGTGCGTAGTAGGCGCTGCCGGTCTTCAGCAGACCGACGATTTCAGCCCCGCCGTTGGCGGTGCGTTTCACCAGCGCATCGATGCGATCCTTGGCCATCAATTCGGTGATGGGGATCCCGGCCACGGTTGAGTAGCGGGGCAGTGGAACCATGGTGTCGCCATGACCGCCCAGCACGAAGGCGTGGGTATTTTCTACGGACACATCCAGTTCCATGGCAATGAAGGCCCGGAAACGGGCCGAGTCCAGCACGCCGGCCATACCCAGTACCCGATTCTTGGGGAACCCGGAAGCATCAAAAGCGACATGACACATGGCGTCAAGTGGATTGCTGACGATAATCAGGATGGCATCCGGAGAATGTTTGGCAATCTGTTGGGTCACGCTTTTGATGATACCGGCATTGGTGCTGATCAAATCATCCCGGCTCATGCCGGGCTTACGGGGAATACCGGCGGTGATGATAACGATGTCCGATCCAGCGGTGGCTTCATATCCATTGGTGCCGGTCAGTTTGGCATCATGTTTTTCAATGGGTGCGGCCTCTGTCAAGTCAAGGGCCTTTCCTTGGGGAACGCCGTCGACGATGTCCACCAGCACCACATCGCAAAGCTCTTTTTCAGCCAGACGCTGGGCAGCGGTAGCACCCACATTTCCAGCGCCGACAACGGTAACTTTTTTGTCCATAACAGGCTCCTTTTAGCATTAATGGGTTATTATTCCAGTTTTTCTGATTTTTTTTGAGGAAGAAAAAAACTTGATAACACACAGCCAGTCAATGTCAAT
>JAQYWF010000183.1 GCA_030145105.1 Desulfosarcina sp. | reverse complement strand
TTGAATTGATGGAAGGGATTCGCGGTATTTTCGGGGATTCGTTGCCGGAACTTCGTGCCATGAACGGCCTGTTCCCGCCTACCCTTACCGAAACGGTGGTGCGGGCCATGAAGATTAGCGGATTCAAGACCCTGAACCTCTCTCTGGGAAGTGCAGACGCCGGACAATTGCAGCGCTTCAACCGACCCGATGTCCGCGATGCGTTTAATCGGGCACTGGATTATGCCCAAGGGGAGGGGCTTTCTGCGGTAGGGTACATCATTGTCGGGTCACCGGATCAGGATCCCCTGTCGTCGGTGGACGACCTGCTGTTTCTAGCCCGACGACGGGTCCTGGCCGGTGTTTCCGTATTCTACCCGGCGCCGGGCAGCGCGGATTACGAGCACTGTCGTGCCTTGGGCCTGCTGCCGGGATCCTTTGCCGGTATGCGCGCCACGGCGTTACCCATCGACCAGCGCACCTCGCGCACCGATTCGATCACCCTGTTACGGCTGGGCCGGCTGCTCAATTTCATGAAGTCCCTCGACACCGCCGGCGTCCCGATTCCCCTGCCGGAGCCGGTGGACAGGCGTCTGGCGCCTTCCCTGGACCGTCTCCAGGTGGGCCTGAAGCTGCTGGCGGCGTTCCTGTGGGATGGTGGTATCCGCGGACTTGAACCCGATGGTACGGTATACGATCATCGGGTTTCGGCCCCACTGTGCAGGCGGTTCCGGGAAGGGTTGACGGGCGGTTAGAGACGTCCGATTACCGCTGCCAACCCGAAGCTGGTGAGCATCGCTCCGGAGAACCGGTTGATCCAGCGCATGGCATTCGCACTCATGCGGGTATTGAACAGGCTGCTGACCGATGTGAGAATGATCCACCAGGCCATGGATCCAGAAAAGACACCGGCCACCAGCCATCCGGCAGCCATGTGACCGTCACCGATGCTGCCAAGGCCCATGCCGGCGAATACCGCGGCAAAGGAGAGGATGGTCATAGGGTTGGTGAGGGTGAGCAACAGCGCCGAGAGATAGCCCATGGCGGCACTGCCGGACGCTTTGACTGCCGGTATTTCGTCGGCTCTGGACAGGAAGATACGCAAGCCCAGCCAGCAGAGGAACAGGCCGCCGAAGACCTGTATCCAGGCGCGTTGACCCATAAGAAACCCGGTGATGCCGGCGAGGCCGAAGCCGGCCACACAGCCATAGCACGCATCGGCCGTGGCGGCGCCCATCCCGGTGAGCAACCCGGCCATCCAACCGTTGGTCAAGCTGCGGCGGATGCATAGGATGCCGATGGGGCCGACCGGGGCGGCGATGGAAAATCCGAATATCAGTCCTTTGAGGAAAAAAGAGAGATCCATGGGGGCTATATTACACGACCAGTGTTGTCCGTGCCATGGCCAAACCACGGTTTTCGGGGCAATCCGCTTCATAATATAAGGAATTTAAGGCCATGAACCTTCAGATTGAAAAATTGCTGGATCGGATCGGACGAAAAATCCTTGCCGCGCTGCAGGAAAATGCCAGAATTCCCCTGAGCCGCATTGGCCAAAAAGTGGGTCTGTCGGCGCCGGCAGTGGCCGAGCGGATCAAGCGGCTGGAGGAAACGGGGGTGATCACCGGCTACCATGCCCGTATCGATCCAGCCGTCATGGGCCGGTCGGTATCCGCCTTTATCCAGCTGGCCACCGATGCCCGGCATTACACGGCTGTAAAATCCCTGGCTGTCGACATGCCCCAGGTCAGCGCCTGCCACCACATCAGCGGCGATGCCTCGTTTATCCTGCACGTTCGCGTAGACGATGTTTCCGACCTGGAAACGGTGGTGGCCCGCCTGAGTCCTCTGGGTCAGACGCGCACGGCCATCGTGCTTTCCACGCCGGTGGACAAGGCCGCCATGCTGCCGCTGTCTTGAACCGCGACAGCGAGCGAAAGAGAAATCGGTTTCCTTCCATGCAGTGCTGCGAAGCACTGCGGTTACCGGTGGACTATTCCCTGCGGTTTGCCCCGGTGAGGATGCATGGGCCTGTTGATCGTCCCTTTTGAGAGGAAAAAAATCGAAGGCGCACGCCCCCTTCCGGCAACGATTGCCTGACGGTCAACATCCTCAGTTGCCGGACTCCGTATTGACCACCTGGCGGATGCGAATAGGGCGTTTGTGGGGTTTGGGGTTGAGATTGTTGTTGATCAGAAAGCCTTTGAGCCAGCCCTTGGCTTCCCGGGCGGTGTCTTGCTCGGCGTAGTATGCTTTGATGTCCTTGATCTCCGGATAGACCGTGTCCACCCGCTGCCATTGATTGGGTGCCATCTTGGCCTCTAGGGCGTAAAGCACGTCTTTGGTTTCGACGGCCACCAGTCGAACCGTCGGACCCAGTTTCTTTTCCAGTTTTCGAATGGTTTCAAGATCCTCGGGGTTTAAAATGGCGATCTTCAGATCATCCAGTCCGGTCATGGGGGCTTCCTTTTTCAGTTCGACGTCGTTTTTGGTTGCATGGAAGTTCAGTCGATAGGTGGTTGCCAAAGGAAAATTTATAAAAACAGAATCCCCTTGGCTTGTCAATTTCGACCTTAGACTCGCTTTGGTCATATGCGCTAACACGTCGGTTTTTGACAACCTTTTCTTTATGGTTACTTTAGTAGATATCTTTTCCAGCGGTCAGATACATCCGTTTTTGACTGTTACACACAACCAGATCCACCCCGACGGAACGAGTAAGAACAGTTACGTGTTGGAGACCTCCGATGAAAGACAGCAGCCCTATCTACGACGACGCATGCCGATCCGAAGTCGAAAGCCAGGAACAGGCGCGCTCGAAACTGCCTGAAATTGCAGAGCGGATTGTGGATCACTGCCAGAACAGCCCCTGTTACACGCACATCGACAGCGAGCCCATCCCTTCTGAAGGGTTTGTGACCGGCATCATCGATATGTTCCGGGAACTGCTTTTTCCCGGTTATTTTTCCCGTGAGAAGTTAGACCCGGTGAACATGCGATACAGCCTGGGGCAGACCGTCTCCAAGCTGTTCGACCTGCTGGCCGACCTGATCACCCACAACATCCGCCACGATTGCCTGCGCTACCATCAGTCCTGCAGCGGGTGCGAATCTCAGGGACACAGCATTGCCCTCGAGGTGATGGACGCCATTCCCGAGATGCGTCAGACCCTGGCCTCGGATGTTCGAGCGGCTTTCGAGGGAGATCCTGCGGCAAAAAGCCACGACGAAATCATTTTCAGCTACCCGGGCCTGTATGCCATAAGCGTCTACCGGGTGGCCCACAAATTGTTCAAGCTGGGGGTGCCCATGCTTCCCCGGATCATGACCGAGCATGCCCACAGCATTACCGGTATTGATATCCACCCCGGAGCGACGATCGGCGGTCGGTTTGTCATCGATCACGGCACAGGCGTGGTGATCGGTGAGACCACGGAGATCGGCAGTAATGTGCGTATTTATCAGGGGGTAACCCTGGGAGCCCTCTCCCTTCCCAAAGATGCGGGTGAAAAACTGCGCGGAAAAAAGCGCCATCCGACCATCGAAGACGAGGTCATCATTTACTCCGGCGCCACCGTTTTGGGAGGGGATACCGTGATAGGCGCCCGTTCGGTGGTGGGCGGAAACGTCTGGCTGACCGAATCCATCCCGCCCGATACCACGGTGATGATGGAAATGCCCAGACTGATCATCAAGGAGGCCCGCCGGCAGACCGGCAGTTAATTCTCGATCATCGCGTTGCAAGGAGGATATCATGACCGTTCACCATGCCATTGACACCACCATCGGCAAAACACCCCTGGTCCGATTGAATCGCACCGGTGGTGATCTTCATGCCGAGATCGTCGCCAAGCTGGAATTTTTCAACCCGTTGGGCAGCGTCAAGGACCGCATCGGCGCCGCCATGATCGACGATGCGGAAAATAAAGGGTTGATCGGGCCGAACACCCTGATTGTGGAGCCCACCAGCGGCAACACCGGCATCGGGCTGGCCTTTATCTGTGCGGCCCGGGGGTACCGGCTGTGCCTGACCATGCCGGAAACCATGAGTGTCGAGCGTCAGAAACTGCTTCGGCATCTGGGGTCGCAACTGGTGCTCACCCCTGGCCCTGAGGGTATAGGAGGGGCCATCGAAAAAGCCAACGCCATTGTGGCGGAGAATCCGGGGGCGTTCATGCCCAATCAGTTCGAAAACCCGGCCAACCCGCGCATCCACCGGGAGACCACGGCCGAGGAAATCTGGTCGGACACGGCCGGTGATGTGGATATTTTGGTCTCCGGCGTAGGCACCGGCGGCACGCTTACCGGTCTGGGGGGCTTTTTTAAGGAAAAGAAACCCGGCTTCCAGTGTGTGGCTGTGGAGCCGTCCGCCTCGCCGGTGCTTTCCGGCGGCGAAAAGGGACCCCACAAGATTCAGGGTATCGGTGCCGGATTTGTGCCACAGGTGCTGGACCGGTCGTTGATAGACGATGTGGTCACCGTTTCCAACGACGACGCATTTGAGACGGCACGTCAACTGGCAGCCAGGCAAGGTATCTTGTGCGGCATCTCCTCCGGCGCGGCGGTATGGGCGTCCATGCAGGTGGCGGCGCGAGCGGAGAATGCCGGCAAGCGCATCGTCACCATATTGCCAAGCACTGGCGAGAGGTACATCAGCACGGAACTTTTTGTTTAATTGTTGAGTTGTATATCTTTCCCCGCCAGCACCCGGTTCATGTTGCGCACGGCACACATCTTTCCGCACATGGTGCAACTGTCCTCATGCTCGGGTTGTGAGCTTTCACGATAGCGCGTGGCTTTCTCCGGATCCATGGCCAGACCAAGCATCCGTTTCCAGTCCAGATCCGCCCGTGCCCGGCCCATGGCATCGTCCCAGCGTCTGGCACCGGGGATGCCCTTGGCGATGTCGGCGGCGTGGGCCGCGATGCGGACGGCGATGATGCCCTCTTTCATGTCTTCCAGATCGGGCAGGCGCAGATGCTCGGCCGGGGTGACGTAGCAGAGGAAGTCGGCGCCGCTGGCAGCAGCCACGGCGCCGCCGATGGCGCTGGTTATGTGGTCGTAGCCGGGCGCCACGTCGGTGACGATGGGCCCAAGCACGTAAAACGGCGCACCGTGGCACAAGCGCTTTTCCAGCATCATGTTGCCGGCGATTTCGTTCAGCGCCATGTGGCCCGGCCCTTCGATCATTACCTGGACGTTCTTCTCCCAAGCTAGTTTGGTCAACTCCCCCATTGTAATCAGCTCTTCCACCTGGCTCGCGTCGGTGGAATCGTGCAGGCAGCCCGGACGGCAGCCGTCTCCCAGGCTCAGGCTTACGTCGTGAACCTGGCAGATTTCAAGCAGTCGATCATAGTATTCGTAAAATGGGTTTTCTCGGTCGTTGAGCTGCATCCAGGTGAACATGAGTGAGCCGCCTCGCGAGACGATGTTGGTGATACGCTCCCGGCGTTTGATTTTTTCCGCGGCACTCCGGTTGAGCCCGGCATGGATGGTGAGAAAGTCCACCCCGTCCTCGCAGTGGCGCGTCACTACATCGAAAATCTCGTCCACCGTGAGATCCCTGAGGTTCTTGTCATAAAATCCCACGGCATCATAGATAGGGACGGTGCCGATCATGGCCGGCGATGTCTCCACCAGCCGGCGCCGGAATTCCCGGGTCTTGCCGTAGCAGCTCAGATCCATGATAGCTTCGGCTTTCAGCGCCAGGGCCAGCCGGACTTTGTCCATCTCCAGATCGACATCGCAGCAGTCTTTGGAAATGCCCAGGTTGACGTTGATCTTGGTGCGAAGCCCCTGGCCGACGCCTTCCGGGTCCAGGTTGGTGTGGTTCCTGTTGGCCGGGATAATCACCTTGCCGGCAGCGATCAACTCCCGCAGCGTTTCGGGTGCCATCTTCTCTTTTCGAGCAACGATGTTCATCTGGGACGTGACGATGCCCTGGCGGGCGGCGTCCATTTGGGTGGTGTAGGTCATAGGAGAGCCTCATTTGATAGGGTTCATGGAATATCTATGGGTCAAGGGGCCAAGTGAACGGATAGGTTATTATCCTGACCTTATGATCCACGCCGTTTTTTCGGTACATGGGGGCTTTTTGATTGCCTGAACGTCCCAAGTAACGACAATAAGCTTTCTGCGCCATGGTTCGCCCCATCAAGTGATCAGTACTTTTCCTTGGATTCCCGGTTCCTCGAACCCTTTCTTTCAGCATCGTTCCCACCGCCACGTTGGCCTGTCTGGTGGCGGCAATGCCAACGACGGTGGCAGTTGCCAGGCCTTGCGTCGTTGTTTGAAAGCAAATCACAGCTTGGCAAATAAAAAAGGCTCGCCCAAAGGGACAAGCCTGACAATAAGATTCGAAACCGCGTTTTCTTGTCGTGCTTCCCTACGGCAGTATTATCTGCATCAGGTTCGAAGGGTCGGCGCCTTGCGCCATCTCAGCCCCGCAGTCGGGGCGCCCCCAGCGTCTAGATTTGGGTTGCATCGTAAAGGGTGTGGTCGGCAAAGTCAAGTGATCAAAGGTGACAGATTCGTAAAAAGCCCGAGATCTGCGTTACGCTTCATCCCTCGTCACTGCGAAGTACCAAAAGTACTCCTCATTCCTCGGGATTCGACAGCCTTGCTCTCGGGCTTTTTACAAATCCGTCTGAAATCCAACTTTTTACGAGTTCATAAAAGGTGAAATCCGGCGAAACACCCGCTATCTATTTAATGACCACGCTGGCGCCGATCTGTTGGAACCGGTTTTCGATGTCGAAATGCCCCCGGCCGATCTGATAGACGTTGCGGATGATGGTCTTTTCCGGGCAGGCCAGCCCGGCCAGCAGAATGCAAGAAGCCGCCCGGATATTGTCCGGGTTGGTATCAGCGCCCTTGAAGGTGGTGGGACCGTTGACGATGGCCAGGCCATCCTCTTCATCCAGGTCGATGGACGCCCCCAGTTTTCTGAGCTCCGCCACCTGGCTGAAGCGTTTATCGAATATGCGCTCCCGGATGTAGCTTTGCCCGTCGGCAACACAGGAGAGGGCCATGATGGCCGGCTGGAAATCCGTGGCAAATCCGGGGTAGGGGCAGGTGAGCACGTTTACCGGTTTCAGGTGCCTGCCCGGGGACGACACGTCCAGCACATGCCCGTTGATGCCGATGTCGATCCCCATCTGCATCATTTTCTCGATGAGAATCCGCAAGTCTCCGGGGGCGACGCCGATAATGGAAATCTTTCCACCGGCAATCCCGGCGGCCATCATGAACAAGCCGGCATCCAGCCGGTCGTTCATGGCGTAGTGGTCGATGGGCGTCAAGGCCGGCACCCCTTCCACGGTTAGGGTCCGGGTCCCCAGGCCGTGAATCCTGCCACCCATCTTGATCAGGAAGTTGGCGAAATCGTAGATTTCGGGATCGGAGGCGGCATTTTCGATGATGGACACACCCTTTGAAAAGCTGGCTGCCATCATCAGGTTCTCCGTGCCGGTGTGGCTGGGAAAATCCAGGTACATGGTGTTGCCCGTAAAGGCTTCGCCACTGATGATAAAGTCATCGCCGCTGGTGATCTGGGCCCCCAGCCGGGCAAATCCCCGGTAGTGGTAGTTCAGATTTCGGGCCCCCAGCGGACAGCCGCCAACACTGGGCAGCCTGACTTCACCCAGTCGTTTAAGCAGCGGCGGGATGAAGAGCACAGATGCCCGCAGGCGGCAGGTGAGCGATTCGGGAAGGTCCGAGCGGTTCAGGTGGGTGGCATCCACACAGACCACTTTCTCGTTGGCAAAATAATCCACCGTGGCGCCCACATGGCGCATGAGTTCGAAGGCCACGAGTATGTCGTTCAATGGCGGCACATTGCGGATCACGCTGCATCCCTTTTCAGGCAGCAGGGATGCGGCCAGCATGGGTAAAATCGCATTCTTGGATCCCTGTACACATACACTGCCGGATAGGGGTTTTCCCCCTTCGATTTCGATATACGCATGACCGGTCATTTGATTTTCCTCACGATGGTTTCACATGCTGTGGTTGGATCGCTGTCACGGGCACTAATAGGCACAAAAGCATGCCCCCGGCAACTGATTTTGTGAAGGTTCAAGGAACAGTCGGTTCAGGAAGTCCTTACGATGTTGCCAGGACGATCGGCTGCGACGGATGGCCATCCGTCGACCCGTTTGTCTTACAGGGTTTGAACCGCGACAGAGAGTGCATTTCCCGTGGTTTGTCGGAGCGACGTATTGATCCCGTTCACCGGGGCCGTGGGGAGGCTTCCATACCACCGTAAAGGACCGCATAAACACAGCGTCCTATTAGAGCAAAGAAACGACATTTTCGCTGTTGGTATCGAATTCGAAACCTTCTTCGGCAAACAGTCCCTGGCAGGCCGTGACCGCGTCGGCATCGTACTGCGTGCCTTTTTCTTGGGCAATCTTCGTCAGGGCGGCCTCGATCCCGCGGGCGGGACGATAGGGCCGAAAAGAGCTGTTGGCTTCAGTGACGTCGGCCACCGCCAATATTTTCGCCTCCAGCAGGATCTCCTCTCCGTTAAGACCCTGCGGGTAGCCTGAACCGTCCAGTCGTTCATGATGCTGGAGGACGATCTGGGCGACGGGCCACGGGAAGGGGATGTTTTTCAGGATGTCAAAACTGACCTGGGGATGAATTTTGAGCATCTCCAACTCAGCATCTAACAGACTGCCTGACCGGCTGAGGATGGAAACAGGAATGCGGATCTTGCCCACGTCATGCAGGATCCCGGCAATGCGAATACCCTCGATGGTTTTTGGGGTAAGGCCCATTTTCTCGGCAATAGCGCAGGCCAGTTGCGCCACCCGTTGCTGGTGGCCGGCGGTGTAGGGATCCCTGATCTCCGCCATAAGGGCCATGCTGCGGATGCTGGCGTTGAGTATTTCGCGTATTTCGGCTGTTTTCTGTTCAACCTGATGCTCCAGAAACACGTTTTGGGATTCCAGCTGAAGTCGCATCTCCTCGAGCGACAAATGCGTCCGAACCCTCGCTTTGACTTCCGCCGCGTGAAAGGGTTTGGTGATATAGTCTACCGCGCCCAATTCAAAGCCTCTGGTCTTGTTCACGGTTTCGCTCATGGCCGTGATGAAAATGATCGGAATGGCCGCGGTCTCGGGATTGGCTTTCAATCGGGAACATATCTCGTAGCCATCCATCTCCGGCATCATGATGTCCAGCAGCACCAGACCCGGATTATGTTTGACCGCGTATTCCAGGGCATTGGGGCCATTTTTGGCAATGCCCAAGCGGTACTCCGTTTTCAATGTGTTGACCAACAGATCGAGGTTGGTTGCGTTGTCATCAACAATCAGAACCAAGGGTCGCGATGCATTCATGGGGCTCCCTGTCGACGTTTGCGAATATTCCGGATCGTCTCCAACGCCTGGTCATAGTCGTAGCGGTTGACCTGGTCTTCCAGCGTTTTGAGACGGAACGGATCGATATGTCCGCATTGGGCAGCCTGCTGCCTGACGGCGGGCATGATTTCCATGATTTGTTCCGGATCCGCCCGGTCAATGGCTTCAGCCAGCTGTCGCAAAAGCGTATCGACCGGCGGGCCGGTTTCGGCGGATAACGGTTCGGCCGCATCGCTGGTTCCGGACTCCTCCAGCGATTGAATCGATTCGAGAACCTGGTCCAGAGCGGATGCCACGCTGGCGATCAAATCCTCCAGGTGAGCGGGTTCGACATCCGTGGAAAAATCAGTGCGGCAGGCATCTTCCAGCGCTTGCGCCGTCCTGTTCAGTTCAGCGGCACCGATGTTGGCGGCACTTCCCTTC
>JAQYWF010000135.1 GCA_030145105.1 Desulfosarcina sp. | reverse complement strand
GATCAGCGAGCGGGTGCGACGGGCCAGGACATCTTCCAGGGTCAAGGCCATTTCATGGCGAACGGCCCAGATCACCGCCGCTTTGACATAGGGCAGACGGTCGTTCAGTTTTTCTCCCATCGAGGGGTCCGCGTCGATGATCCGCCGGATGAAAACCGCGTCGGACCCATAGGCGCACAGGGGATCATCCGGGTCCATGTGCTTCAGCCACCCGTGAATGCGCAGCTTGCGCGTCCGGCATTCGCTTTCCGGCAGCCCGGCGATCAGGGCGGCCTGATTGACTGTGTCTTCGGCCATCTTGCGGTAGGTGGTCCATTTGCCACCGGTAATGGTCACCAGGCCCGATTGCGATACCGCCAGGTGATGGTCCCGTGAGATGGCGGCTGTCTTTTTACCCTCCCCCTCCCCCACCAGCGGCCGCAGGCCGGCGAACACACACAGGATGTCCTCACGGGTGGGGTCCTCCACCATGTATTGGGCGGCATGCTTGAGGATGAACGCGATCTCTTCCTCGAGTGGACGTGGCTCGAGACTGGCGCGATCCACCGGTGTGTCGGTCGTTCCCACCAGCACCCGGTCGTGCCAGGGAACGGCGAACAAGACCCGTCCATCTTCGGTCTGGGGAACCATGATGGCCGTATTTCCCTTGAGGAACCGTTTGTCCAGCACCAGGTGAACCCCCTGACTGTGGGTGATGATCGGTGCCGCCGCCGGCTGATCCATTCGCAGGATGTCGTCGGTAAATATTCCCGTTGCATTGACCACCACCCGGGCACGAACCTCGCGTTCCCCCCCATCGATGGTGTCCTTGAGCTTCACGCCGTCGATCATTTTCCCCGAGTAGGTCAGGCCGGTCACCTGCATGTAATTGACAGGCACGCCGCCGGCGTCCTCGATTGACTGGGCCAGGTTGACGGCCAGTCGGGCGTCGTCAAACTGGCCGTCATAGTAAATCACGCCGCCGCGCAGCTGGTCCGGCTCCAGGGTCGGAATGCGTTTGAGCGTTTCCGTCTTGGAAAGCCACTTGGAGGGGCCCAGGCCCAGCCGGCCGGCCAGCAGGTCGTACACCTTCAGTCCCACGCCGTAAAAAGGGCCGTCCCACCACTCGTAGTTGGGCACGATAAAGGCCTGGTTCTGCACGAGATGCGGTGCGTTCTGCATCAGCAATCCCCGTTCCTGAAGGGCTTCGAGAACCAGTGAGATATTGCCCTGCTGCAGGTAGCGAACGCCGCCGTGAACCAGTTTGGTGCTGCGGCTGGAGGTACCCTTGGCAAAGTCATGCTGCTCGACCAGCAGGGTCTTGTATCCCCTTGACGCCGCGTCCAACGCGCACCCCAGACCAGTGGCGCCACCGCCGATGACCAGGACATCCCAGTAGCCGTCATAGCTGTTGATGGTTTCTATGGATTTTTTCCGATTCATGAGCATTCCTCGTTTTTCATGGAGCAAGCGGAAAGAACCTGATCCGGATGGGAACGGTCGCGATAAACCGTGATACCCTTGAGGTTCATCTCGGCAGCATCCAGAAATAGGGCGCGAATCTCGTCTGCCGTGATGGATTCGGGCAAGTTCACCGTTTTGGACACGGCATTGTCCGTATACTTCTGGAAAGCGGCCTGGATCTTCAGGTGCCAGCGTGGCGAGACATCCCAGGCGGTCTGAAAGATGCGCTTGTCTATTTCGCGCCCCTCCTTACGGTATTGCGCATAAATAGGGTGCACGTCCGTGTAGATCTGATCCACGATCCGGCGCTGAACTTCAAAGGCGAAGACGGGTTCGACACTGCTGCTCACCCCGGCCAGAATGCTGATGGTGCCGGTGGGCGCCACGGTGGTCAGGGTGGCATTGCGCCGCCGTTTCACCCCCCTGGCCGGAAACACGCTCTGTTGAAAAGCGGGAAAATTTCCCCGCCTGGCAGCCAACTCGGCCGATGCAGCCTCGGCATATTGCTGGATCCGGGACATGATCTCTCCGGCCAGCCTCAATGCCTGTTCACTCTGGTAGGGAACGCCGAGAATGATCAGCATGTCGGCAAAGCCCATGACCCCGAGCCCGATCTTGCGGTTCATTCGACTCCCTTCACCGGTGCGGGGTATCGGGTGGCGGTTCACCTCGACCACGTTGTCCAGAAAATGGACAGCCAAGTGCACCAGAGGCTCCAGTTTTCCGTAGTTGATGGTGTTGCCGTCGATGATCCGGGTCAAGTTGATGGAACCCAGCGTGCAGGACTCGTAAGGCAGCAACGGCTGCTCACCGCATGGGTTGGTGGCCTCCAGGGACCCCATTTTGGGGGTGGGGTTGGCCCGGTTGATGCGGTCAATGAACAGGATGCCGGGATCACCGGTCTCCCAGGCACTTTTTGCCATCAGGCCGAACAGGTCGGCCGCCGGTACCCGAGCCACCTCGGCGCCGGTTCGCGGGTGGATCAGCGCGTAATCGCGTCTCTCATTCACACATTCGATAAACGGGTCGTCCACCGCCACGGAAAGATTGAAATTGCACAGCTGGCTGCGGTCGCGCTTGGCCTTGACGAACGACTCGATATCCGGGTGGCTCACATGCAGTACGCCCATGTTGGCGCCTGGCCGGATGCGGTTACGGTCGATGAGGTGCGTGGCCGCATCGAACAGCTGGATGAAAGACACCGGACCACCGGTCACGCCAGATGCGGGGAAAATGGTGTCCCCGGCGGGACGCAGCCGGCTGAAGGAGAATCCGGTTCCGCCGCCGGTATGGTGAATCAGGGCGGCATCCTTGAGGCTCTGGAAGATGGACTCCAGGTGATCCTCCACCGGCAGCACAAAACAGGCGGCCAACTGCCCCAGCGGCCTGCCGGCGTTCATCAGGCAGGGGGAATTGGGCAGAAAAGAGAGCGAGGTCATGGCCGATTCGAAACGATCCGCCGTGTCCCGCACCGAGGCGCCGGCGTCGAAGAGCAGGTCGGCCTCGGCCACCACCCGCGCCACCCGCGAAAACACATCTGCCGGTGTCTCGATGGTCTCTCCGCGGTAGTTGCGGGCAAGATAACGTTTTTTGAATACCTCCCCGGCCAGCGGGGTCAGATTGTCAATGCTCATGGATCCGCCTTTCAGCCTTGGTTGTTCGCGTCCAAAAAGGATTTGGTTTTTCCACCCGCAGTGCAGCGGTCAATAAAGTGAAAGGTAATATAATCACGATTCAACGCAGTTTCATCTGCAATCAACCGCTCGAACCCGACGGGATGCCGGAAGAAAATAGGGGAAACAGCAGGTAAACGATGTAGATAAGATAAATCAGCAGGGCCAGCATCCCCTCCCACCTGTCCATGATGCGCAACCGGCCGGTGAACATGAATATGAACAGCAGGATGCTGGCGGCCATCATGACGCCCATGTCCACATTGACCGCCGGGTTGAAGGGCAGCGGCCGGATGACCGCACTGACACCCAATATGAAAAACACATTGAAGATGTTGGAGCCGACCACGTTTCCTACCGCAATCTCGACGTCACCCCGCCTGGCGGCCATGATCGAGGTGGCCAGTTCGGGAAGGGAGGTCCCCAGCGCCACCACCGTCAGCCCCATGACGGCCCGGGGAATGGCCAGAAGGTCCCCCAGGATGACCGCGCTGTCCACGATCCAGCGCCCTCCAAACAGCAAACCACAAAAGCCGACGATCATTTTCAGGGCAATCCGCGCCGCCTTTTCGGCCGGTGCCGGGCTGACATCCGGCAGGCCGGCAACCGGTGCGGCAATGGACGCCGTGTAGGCGATGAAGATACCGAAGAAACCCAGCAGGACCAGGCCGTCAGACCGGGTGATCGCCGAACGGGCGGCACCGTCAATATAGACGTCACTGGCCAGCACCCAGAGCATCAGCGCTGCCAACAGGCTGAAGGGGATCTCCTTCCACACGGTCCCCTTGGAAACGGTAATCGGCTGGACCAGCGCCGTAACTCCTAAGATCAAAAGGATATTGGCGATGTTGCTGCCCACCACGTTGCCCAGGGCAAGATCGGTGTTGCCGCTCATACCCGCCGAGATGTTGACGAAAAGTTCAGGGGCCGATGTGCCGAAGGCCACCACGGTCAGGCCGACGGCCATCGGAGAGAAATGCATGCCCCGGGCCAGGCGCGCGGCACCATCCACAAACAGGTCGGCACCTTTGATCAGAAAGATAAACCCGGCCAGCATCAGCAGCAAAGAAATGATCATGAGCGCAAACTGCCTTCAGCCGTTCTTTCGACATCCCCGGTTCCGCCATGCCCGTGGGCGAATTCCCAACGCTTGTCCAGAAAATAGAGGATCGGCACCGTCATGCGTGAAAAAAGCAGCGAGGCCACCTCGCCGGCCATCAGGGAGATGGCCAGGCCCTGGAAAATGGGATCGAAGAGGATCACCGAGGCGCCGACCACCACGGCGGCGGCCGTGAGCATCATGGGCCGGAAGCGCACCGCCCCGGCATCGATGACAGCCTGGTCCAGCGGCGCCCCTTCTGCCAGTCTCAACTCGATAAAATCCACCAGAATGATGGAATTTCTCACCACAATGCCTGCACCGGCGATAAAGCCGATCATGGAGGTAGCCGTGAAAAAGGCGCCCATTGCCCAGTGGGCCGGCAGGATGCCGATCAGCGAAAAGGGGATGGCCGCCATGATCACTACCGGCGTGGAAAAGGACTGAAACCAGCCCACCACCAGCACGAAAATCAGCACCAGCACCACGGCAAAGGCCAAGCCCAGATCCCGGAACACCTCGTAGGTGATGTGCCACTCGCCATCCCACTTCATGGCATAGCGCTGGTCGCTCTCGGGCAGGCCCGCCGTGTGCTGGGCAATACGGTACCCCTCGGGAAGGGTGATGGCGTCGATCTTCTTGCGCAGCTCTAAGATGGCATAAACCGGACTCTCCTTGGCACCGGCCACATCGGCGATCACATAGACCACCGGCATGAGGTTCTTGTGGTAGATGCTGCGGTCCAGGGGGGTGCGCTTGACGGTCACCAGGTCGGACAGGGTCACCATGCGGCCATCGGCGGCGGTGACATTGATGGCCTTGAGCAGGTCAAGCCCGGCCCGCAGGGCCAGGGGCGGCTGCAGCACGATGGCCACATCCTCCTTTTCCTGCGACTGGTGCAGCAGGCCGGCCTTGGAACCGGAAAGGGCGGCCTGCAGGGTCTGCGTGATATGGGCCACGCTGATACCTTGCAGGGCGGCTTTTTCCTGGTCTGCCTCGATCTGGTAACGGATCTGCGCTTCTTCCATATACCAGTCCACATCCACCACCCCGTCGGTCTGTTCGAAAATATCACGAATCTTCAGGGCCAGCTCACGCTGGCGATCGTAGTCAGGGCCGTACACTTCGGCTACCAGGGTGGAGAGCACCGGCGGGCCGGGGGGCACTTCGGCCACCTTAACCCGGGCCCCGTATCGTTCGGCGATGGCCTGCAGCGGCGGCCGCACCCGTTTGGCGATCTCGTGGCTCTGCTGCTTGCGCCGCCCCTTGCCGGCCAGGTTGACCTGGATGTCGGCCAGATTCGGCGAATGGCGCAGGTAGTAGTGGCGTACCAGGCCGTTGAAGTTGAAGGGTCCGGCGGTGCCCGTGTGGATCTGGTAGTCCACCACCTCGTTAACGGTAGCCAGGTAGTCCCCCATCTCGAAGGCCACGGCCGCCGTGTCTTCGAGGGTGGCGCTGTCGGGCATATCCAGGATCACCTGGAATTCACTCTTGTTGTCGAAGGGCAGCATCTTCACCTTGACCCACCCCACGGCCACCATGGCACAGGCCCCCACCAGCAGCACGGCGACACCGATCAGGAAGGTCCACCGCCACATGGGATTGTGCAGCAGACGGTCCATGACGTTGCGGTAGAGCCGAGTGGCCCGGTCTTCCGAATCGTGCGCCCCGCCGTGGCCGCCGGCGTTTCCATTCTTTTTCAGCAGGCGGTAGGCCGCCCAGGGGGTGACGATGAAGGCCACGATGAGAGAGAAGACCATGGCCGCCGAGGCACCCACCGGGATGGGACGCATGTAGGGTCCCATGAGGCCGCCCACGAAGGCCATGGGCAGGATGGCGGCAATAACCGTCAACGTGGCCAGAATGGTCGGGTTGCCCACCTCGTCCACGGCTTCGATGGCCACCTGGGTACGCGGCCGGGACTCATTTCCCGGTAGTCGGTAGTGGCGGACGATGTTCTCCACCACCACGATGGCATCGTCCACCAGAATGCCGATGGAAAAAATCAGGGCGAACAGGGTAATACGGTTGAGCGTGTAGCCGTACAGATAGAATACCGCCATGGTCAGCGCCAGGGTGACGGGGATGGCAAACGCCACCACGCCGGATTCCCGATGGCCCAGGGTGAACCAGATCAAGATGGTCACCGACACGATGGCGATCAGCATGTGCAGCAGCAGCTCGTCACTCTTCTCTTTGGCTGTCTCCCCGTAGTTGCGGGTAACCGTAACACGGATATTGTCCGGAATGACCTTCCCCTTGAGCGATTCCACCCGCGCCAGCACCTTGTCGGCCACGCTGATGGCGTTGGTACCTTTGCGCTTGGCCAGCGTCAGGGTGACCGCCGGATAGGGGGCACTGCTGGTGTCTTCAGCGGAAAGGCCCTTTTCACCGACCGCCGGGCCGGCACCGAAAAAAACATAGTTCTCCGGAAGCGGTGGGCCGTCGGATATGGTGGCCACATCGCCCAAAGAAACCGGGCGACCCTGATGGGCCGCCACCACCACGTTTTTGACATCTTCGGGGGTTTTGAGAAAACCGCCGGTATGGACAATGATCTGGCCTTCGGGAGAGGGATAGGTGCCGGCATCGGCCGCCTGGTTGGCGGCGAAGACCAGCCGGGAGACGGCCACCGGGTCAAGCCCGTAACCGGCCATGCGCACCGGGTCCAGCTGCACCTCCACCCGCCGGCTCTCCCCGCCGATGAGGGTGGTAATGGAAACGTTGGGCTCGCGCTTCACCTGATCTTCCACCTCGGCGGCCACCCGCCGCAGCAGATAGGGTTCTACCTCCTCACTCCAGAACGTCAGGGCCAGAATGGGTACGTCGTCGATGTATCGCGGCTTGATCAACGGCGGGGTGATGCAGCAGGGGATCCGGTCCATGTTGGCCATGAGCTTGGACTGGAGCCGCACAATCGACTCCTCTTCGTTCTGCCCCACGTAAAAGCGCACCACCGCCATGGCCATGCCCGGCATGCTGGTGGAGTAGATGTACTCCACGCCGGGAATTTCCCACAGCAGCTTCTCCATGGGACGGGTCACCCGCTGCTCCACTTCCGCGGCGTCGGAGCCGGGCATCTGAACGAAGATGTCGATCATAGGCACGATGATCTGGGGTTCTTCCTCCCGGGGAAGGGCGACCACGGCGGCCAGTCCCAGAAGCACCGAAGCGATAATGATCAATGGGGTCAGCTTGGAGTTGATGAAATAATTGGCGATTTTTCCGGCAGGACCGTATGCGTTACTCATTTTTCAGGCTCCACGGCAGACCCGTTGGTCAGTTCTGGGGGCGACGTGGTCACCAGTCGGGTGCCGTCCTTGATTCCCGAGATCACCTCCACCTGGTTACCGTATGCACGGCCGATGCGGATCAGACGGAACCGGGCCGTGTTCTTCTCATCCACGATGAACACCCCGGTCAACTGCCCCCGCCGGACCACCGCCGATTCAGGAATCCGCAGGGTCTTTTGTTCACCAATGGTAAGGGGCACCCTGGCGAACATGCCCGACCGCAGGGATTCGGTGCCCGAGACACTAACCTGCACCACAAACGTCCGACTGCCCTGGTCGGCCGAGGGCACGATCACATCGACCGTTCCGGCAATGGGTGATTCCCCAACAGATGGAATGCGAACATTCACCGCCTGGCCCGTTCGGATGGATTGGATATATGCTTCGGGAACCACCAGGTCTACCCGGTAGCCGCCCTCCCGTTCCAGGGTCAGCAGCGGAGTCCCCGGCGCGGCCAGCGCGCCCGCATCAGCCAGCTTGGCCGTCACCTTGCCGTCGAACGGAGCCAATATCCGGGCATCCTTGCGGGCCACCGTGGCCGCATCGACGGCCGCCTGGGCCTGGTTGATACGAAACTGCGCCGCTTCCACCATTGCACGGGCCTGGGCCAGGGCGGCCTGGGCCTGCTTGTGCTGTGCCTCCACGCTTTCAAAGGTCTCCTGGGTAATGGCCCCGCCTTCCAGCATGGTCCGGTTTCGGCGATAGGACAGCAACGCCCGTTGAGCGCCGGCTTCGACCGCTGTCTGGGCGGATACGGCCCCGGTTTCGGCTTTTCGCGCTTCTGCCAGGGCCGCCTGGGCCTGGTTCAGTTGGGCGGACACCTGGCGCTCGTCCAGTTGAACCAGGAAGTCCCCCGATTTCACCAGATCCCCCTCCTTGACCGTGAACGCCTGAATGGTGCCCATCAGCTTGCTCGATACCGTGGCCGATACCCGGGCCCGTACCGTACCGACAGCATCATACATCACCGGCTGCACCGCCTGGGCCACCGCCGCGACGGGAACCGCGATGGCCGGGTTTTTCTGCGGTGCCGTGTTGCCCGGTTCGATCTTTTCTGAACAACTGAACAGCGCTAAACCGGCTGTCAATAGGGTCGCTGCCATCAGATTAAGGGTTCGCATGGTTTATTTCCTTTAGCTGTGAAAATCAGTGCCATCGACAACGCGACATTCCATGAGCAAATAGGACAGACAGCAGAATAGAACCAGAAACCTCCGGAAGGTTTCGTTTCACTCCCCGATTTTATCATTTTCCCAGGGTTTCCACGGATACCGGCGTGTTCATGATGGACCGGCCCCCGCATACCTTCGCCGTGAAAAAGGGTCACCGACTGGCCCTTTTCCCTCAGGTGGGCCGCAATTTCAGGTGCTGCGGTGCGGTTGATAATCCTCAGGCTCATCGTTCCGAAAGCCAGATTGCGTGCCACCATGATCCCCACCACATTGCCGGTGGCGCCGCCGAACGCACAAAAACGACTATCGGCGGCTGGTCTTTGATCGGGTTGACCACCGCACTGACAACGATCACCCAGATGGAGATTTCGAACAATCGCCAGGGTAAAGGAGATGAAAGTTCTCCCCTGGGCAGTGACGATGGTGCGGATGGTAACGATGGAGACATCACAAATTCTGGCCACAAAGATGATGACTCACGTCAGAAGAATATGTGGATCGAGCATAATCTATTGAATTATTCCTCAACCCGTATGCTTACGATGCGTATGGAGACCCAAATGGTGAAACTGTATAGCCAGGCGCAATGGTTTTTCAATACGCTTTTAAACCATGCCATCGGAACGATGGCAAATGTCAAAATCAGACTCGCGGTCCGTGAACCGGTTATCTGCCATAAAAGAACCAAACCTTACCCTTCTCGTGGTTCTGAATCAAAGAAAAGGAGGCCCGCATGTCCAACAATCTTTTGTACCATGGATTTGGCCTTCATGGCTATCGTTACCCTCGCAATGCGTATATAATACAGTCATGTCTATTTTAGGTTCATCCGGGTGAAGGGTACTTTTGGTATAATGAAGGGGCATGGCGCTCCTGGCTATTGACATTCAAGTTGACTTTTTTTTTAAAAAGGGCTGTCAAGAACACACTGAGGCATATAAAATGATGAATTTCAGCACTTGGTTGACATTTTTCCTCTTGATGACTGCCATTGCCTACACCCCAGGCCCCATGACCATGTTTTCCATGTCATCGAGTGTGCAAAACGGTTTTTATCGTACGCTTCCAGCTATTGCAGGTGGCTCTTTCTCCTACCTCACTCAGATGGCGGTGGTTTACTTGGGGTTGGGTGTGATCGTCCAAGAGTCCATGCTGGTCTTCAAATCAATCAAGTGGGCAGGTGTATTGTACTTGTTCATTCTTGCCATTAAAAACTGGCGTCAGTCAGCCGATGGCAGCGGCTTCAAGGACACTGTTTCTGAAGTATCTTCAACCAGGCAGTTTTCTTTGGGATTCGCCACAGGCATCTCCAACCCTAAATCCGTGCTTGTGTTTACCGTTCTTTTCCCCCAGTTTATTGACCCGGTTCACTATACAAACCATTTCATTACGCTTTCCATAAGCTTCTTTTTTATTCAGGGTAGCAGTGCCATTGCATACGCGCTTTTTGGAGCCAGAGTATTCCTGTGGTTGAGACAGAGGTGTTTGACCCACATTCAGAATAAGATAACCGCGGCAATTCTTTTTCTCGCTGGAGGCATGCTGGCTTGCAGTGAAAAATAACGCTGCTCAATACGCGCAACGTTTGGAAGCTTTGCGGCATAAGGCGAGAAGGCCTTCAACCGGCCAATATTTGAAAGGGGCTTCCAGCGCCGCCCTGAAGGCCAGGGAAAACATCTACACCAGATTAAAGCTGCTGTGAGTTAGGAGTGCCACAACCATGTCAAACCATTTTGCCACCCATCGCCCGCTTTTGATGAGCAGTAACTGGATGATCACAGCAGATCATCCCTTAGCCGTCCAAGCCGGTGCAGCCGTATTGGAATCCGGCGGCAACGCCGTGGATGCGGCCATTGCCGCCAACTTGGTGATGACAGTCGTCAGGCCACATATGTGCGGCATCGGTGGTGACCTATTCATGCTGATCCACATGGCCGCCAAGGGAACCTTCGACGCCCTCAACGCTTCGGGTCGGGCCCCGGCAGGAGCCACCCTGGAGGCATACCAGAGGTTCGGCTACCAGCGTGTGCCCGAGACCGGCATTCACGCCTGCACTGTGCCGGGTGCCATTGCCGGCTGGCAGGCGGCCCTGGAAAAACACGGCTCTATGGGATTGGACACCCTGCTGGCCAGGGCCATCCCCTACGCGCGAGACGGATTTCCGGTTTACCCGGACCTGATCAATGCCCTCAACGAACGTCAGGCTGTCCTGCTGTCCGCCGGGGCTGCCGGAGAGACTTTTTTGCCGGGTGGGGCAATCCCCCGGGTGAGCCAGCTGATGGTTCAGCCCAAGCTGGCCCAGTCTTACCAGATGCTCATGGGAAATGGACCGGACGCCTTTTACCATGGACCTTTGGGAGAGGCCCTGGTTACGCATTCTGAGGCCATCGGGGGCTTTTTCAGCGAGGCCGATTTATCCCGACACACGGTGCAATGGGAAACACCGATCACCAGCGATTACCGCGGCTACACCCTGGCCACCCAGCCCCCCAATTCCCAGGGAATCGCCCTACTCATGCAGGCCAACATGCTGGCAACCCATGACCTGACCGCCATGGCTGTGGACTCGGCCGAGTTGATCCACCTGATGGTCGAGGCAAAGAAACTGGCGTTTGTCCATCGGGACGCCTATGTCTGCGATCCAGCCATCCACCCGGTTCCGGTAGCAGAGATGCTGTCCCAAACCCTGGCCAGGGATTGCGTCAATCTAATCGATCCTGACCGGGCGGCCAAAGGCTATGCCCGGTATGCTTGCCTTTCCTCTTCGGACATGTCTTGCCATTTCAGGCGCATCTTCTCGCGTTCCTCCGGGGGAAGATTGGCGAATCGCCCTCTGCCACCT
>JAQYWF010000345.1 GCA_030145105.1 Desulfosarcina sp. | reverse complement strand
TCGGGTCATCGAGGACGGTCTCGGCGCCCTCGCGGGCCGCGAGGGTCACCTTCTTGTCGCCGGGCAGGCGGATTTCGAAAAACGTGGCCTACCAGTACGCACCGTTTGTCGAGGAACTGGATCCGGTCGGACAGGTCAACACCTGGATCGGTCAATTCCATCAGGGGCTTTTAGAGCGGATGTACCTTAATCGGGTTATCTTTTTGCTGAACATGAGCTGTCCGGTTTACTGTCGCTTCTGTTTCAGAAAAAATAAAGAATCCAGAAACCAGATCAATCCAACGGAAGCAGATGTGCGCGAGTCGGTCGATTATGTAAGGCAATCTCCCAATATCAAGGAAATTGTGATTACGGGGGGGGACCCCTTTTTGAACAAGAAAAACATGATGGCTGCCATTGACGGTTTGAAAGAGATCCCGCACGTTCAGACCCTTCGACTGGCAACACGCTCCATTTCTTACTACCCGCATCTCTTCTACAAAGACAATTCCTTCTGGCTGAACTTTATTAAGATGAAGAACCTTGAACTGCAGCAGCTGGGAAAACGCTTGGAGGTTGCCACCCACTTCATCCATCCCGATGAGGTCTCCCTGGACAGCCTGGATATCATTTCGACGCTTGTCAAAAACGGCATCAGCGTTTATGTCCAGACGCCGTTTCTGAACAACTGCAATGATGAAGGACCCGAACTAACAAGGCTCTTCAGTCTCTTAAGGGGCGCGGGGGCTGAGCTTCACTACATCTATATCCCCTGCAGTCCGATACAAGGTAACAGCGTTTATTGGTCGCCGATCTCAAAGGGTTTGGCGGCGGCCCTTTACCTGCGGGCCCACCTGTCGGATCGAATCATGCCCAGAATCTGTACGGCCACACCCATCGGGAAAATAGACTGGCACTCGAGCGGCTGGGCCGTTGAAAAGGATAAACAGGATGATCATTTTTTCTGGGTCAGAACGCCCTATACCCCGGACTATTTTAAGGACTTCGCCCAGAAGGTCGAGGCGTTGGATGTCGTGCGGGTCAACCCAGAGGGCACACTGGATGCCCGCTTTATGGCACAAATCGGGGATGATTCGATATTCATTGGTTCCCGCAAAGCAGTGCCCACAAAAGCAGATGAGACCGATCAGCAAGCCCTGGAAAGGATGCAGGCGCGGACGATAAAAGATCAGAGAATTGGATGCTCGATCGTCTCGACTGCATCTGCAACCCTCTTCAGAGCCCACGAAACTCGAGTAGAAATCGATGCGACGGCCAACGATAAAGATCTGGATTATATTCGTCAAGACAACCGAATCACCGATGTCCTCATTTCATCTGAGCGAGATGCCATTGATAACCTTTATCGAATCGGAAAGCTGATCAACCATCTTCGGGAAATCCATCATGTCAACGCCGTCCGGTTGCGGAGTCTCAAGTTCAACTATGAACCCGCGGTTTATACCCGGGCTGTCATTGACCGGCTGGGCGAGCTCAACCGATTGGCGGTGGTCAATCCCTTGAGACTGGAGATCGAGACGCAATTTCTGCATTCCAGTGAAATCGAGCAGATCCATGATGACCTGATAAAGGCTTTACGCAATAAAGGCATTACCGTTTACAATAACACGCCCCTTTTGGCAAACATCAATGACAATGCGGAAGAAATACATCGTCTGGCGCACAGTTGTCGAAAGATTGGCCTCGAATTCCACCATCTATATGTGGCCGGTCTGCCCCTGCAAAAAGATTGGAGTCAAAAACATCCCGTCGACATTTCTACTGTCATCGACATTGCAACCCGTGTCCGCAAGGACGGCAGCGGCCGGGAGATACCGCGCTATATCATCCTTACGGAACTGGGCGAAGTCGATTTCGGTCTCACATCGAGGCTGTCCGAAGAAAACGGGGGGATGGCGCTTAAACTGTTGCCATATACGCTGGATTATTTTAAAGGCATGGACCCGACTTACGACTGGCCGTCGCATGTCAGAATTGATACAGACGGTAAACCGATCATACCGGTTGCCGGCCTGGTGAACGCCAGCGGTTTTTTAATGACCTGAAAGTCCGCAGCAAAATCAAGACGCGTACCGGATTACGACTTGGATTTTGCACGAGTTGGAGGCTTTCATATTCTCATTAATTTTCATGCAAGATTCAGGTATTAATCAGATCGATAAACAATCCGGCCGTCAAAAATCGTCATTTCCACCCGGGCGTCGGCTATCTCCATCGGGTCCACCTGAAAAATATCCCTGTCTAAAACGATCATGTCGGCCCTTTTTCCGGGCATCAATGTGCCCATCTCCCGGGATTGTCCGTAAAATGCGGCGGGCACCGTCGTGTAACCCCTAACGGCATCTTCCACACTGATTCGCTGTTCGGGATACCACCCCCCCGCCGGGGTGCCATCGCGCTTTTGGCGGGTAACGGCGGCATGAATTCCCACCAGCGGGCTCGGATCACAGACCGGCGCATCGGAACTGAGAATCACCGGAATGCCCGCATCGATCATTTCTTTATAGGCATAGGTCCAACGGCCACGGGGCCCGACCGATTCTTCAATCATATTGATGTCCAGAATCATGTTGTGAGGCTGGACACAGGCCGCTACCTTGAGTTTGGCCAGTCGTTGGATGTCTTCGGATCGAATCATCTGGGTATGCTCGATGCGATGGGGCAGCACCGGCGGCACGAAAGATCGCTCCTGTGACTCGCTGCGCAATTTAGGGAGTCCCTCCAGGGTGGTAATGACCTCGCGATTGGCCCGATCCCCGATGGCATGGACCATCACGGCCAGCCCTGCCTTTTCCGCCGCTGCAATTTGTTGGCCCAGCTCAGCCATGGAGCCCAGTGGCATGCCGTATTCGGCATCCAGATAGGGCTCCAGCATCCAGGCGGTACGTGCGCCCATCCCGCCGTCTGCAAAGTATTTGAGGTGGCCAATGCGAAGGCGTTCATCACCGAGCCCGGTTCGCAGTCCGAGGGCGATGGCCTCCTCTATACGCTCACCGGCAAGACTCACCCAACACCGCAAATCAAGCTTCCCTTTTTCGTTTAAAATTTGCCAGGCCTTTAAAGCCGGTGCACCCTCCAAACCGCCCATGAGGCGTACATCGTGAAGGCCGGTCAGGCCTAAAGTGTGCAAGTGTGTAATGCCGTCTCGCATCGCAGCCACAATTTCATCAGCTTTTGGCGCCGGGATAACCGCTTTGACCAGGTTGGGTGCCAGTTCCCGCAGAATACCGGTAGGACGCCCGGATGAATCCTTTTCAATAACACCGTCGGGTGGGTCGGGGGTTGTTTCATCGATTCCGGCCAGCTCCAGGGCTCGTGAGTTAACCGAGACCAGATGCAGATCACAGCGCCAGAGGGCGACCGGATGGGCCGGGGCCATAGCATCGAGATGATCCCGGCGCGGCATGATATGTTCGGGCCAATCGGACTCATTCCAGCCCTGGCCTAAAATCCAATTCTCCCGCGGCAACTTTCTGGTGGCCTGCGCAACCTGATTTAGTAATTCATCTAAAGATTTGACACGCGCCAAATCGAGTTGCTGTCGTCCCATAGCCCAATCATAGAAATGAAAATGAGAATCCATCATACCCGGAATTCCCAAACGACCATTGAGGTTGACACGCTCTGTTTTTGAGCTCGCCAGAGCGCTAATCTCGTCATTTTCACCGACAGCCATAATCCGGCCAGCCTTGACGGCAATCGCCTGGGTTTGAGGTCTTTGAATATCCAGTGTGCGGATGTTGCCATTCAATAAAATGAGATCTGGCACAGACGGGTCCTGGGTCATAGCAAATATCCTTTCTGAAATGGATCTCTCGAATCAATGATGAATTGGTGTATGCCGGTAATCTGGGCGCTTCCGCGGACTTCTGCAACAACCGCCTTTTTATCCCCCAGCCGGATTTCTTCCACGAGCCGTCCCTGAAAGGTGGTTCCGAGCGGACTCGTGTTAATGAAGGTTTCATTGAGCCCGAGTTGGCCCCGCTGATGGAGCAGCGTCATTTTGGCCGCCGTGCCGGTGCCGCAAGGGGAGCGGTCCATATGTTTTTCCCCATAAATAACAAAGCTCTTTCCTTTGCCCTCAGCGTCCATCGAATGATCATAAAACTCCGTTACGTCCACTGTGTTGACTTCAGACCGCGTGGGATGGCGCACGGTCAATTGTTGATTCGCTGCTTGAATAAGCTTCATACCCAATTCGACGAAACGAGATCTATTTGACAGGGAGAAGTCAAGGCCGATCTGATCCGATGAAACCATGACAAAGAACCCACCCACACAGACGGTTGCGACCTTTAGCCGCCCTAACTCAGGAAGCGATAGGGTTTCATCATCGCTGTAAACAAACGAGGGCACCATCTGGATCGCAATCGATTCTACCTTGTTGTTCTGCATGTAGGCCGTCGTTTGCATGGGGCCGGAAGGGGTGTCAACCATAATCTGCAAGGCGTCGTCGTCTGAGTCGATAACACCCGCCTCGATCAGCGTCATGACCGCACCCATGGTGGCATGACCACAGAGATAAGGATAGCGGCGCGCGTCCATGTAGATCAGACCAAACCGGGCATCGGCCGATACGGGTTCGGTGACACATGCGGCCAGCATGCCGCGATGACCGCGGGGTTCGCGTGTCAGCTGCAGGCGAATGTGATCATACCGTTCCATGAAGAAAGCCCGTTTTTCCTGCATGGTCTCGCCCGGCACGGGACCCACCCCGCCCACAATCAGGCGGGTCGGTTCCCCGGCGGTGTGCGAATCAATGGTGATGATCCGGTCCGGATAGCGCTCAAGGAATTCGTTTTCGATCCGATCCAGTTTCAGCATACGCGCCCTCCTTTTTTCCCCTTTGGTGCTTTAGGAAGCGAATTCACATTCAGGTCGGCAACAACCGCAGAAAACAAAACCTGAAAACGGCAGTGTCTGCTTTCAGGTTTCAGATCGAAAGGTTTGCAGCAAAACGGTCTGCCGGTTCATTCCATGGGAATCAAATGGCAGTGGTGTGGCGATACTTGTACGCTGACCTCCTCGCCGATGTCGTAGATCCGTGTTCTCATCATACTGATGACATGAATTTCACGGTCGGCACCCAGTTCAATGAAGTAACTGACCTCTCCGCCCATGTAACTGCGGTCTTTGATGCGGCCTTGGAAGTGGTTCATCCCTTTCACCGGTTTGAATTCATCCATGGGAAAGGCATCGAACCGTTGGGCGCGAACGATCATTTCCACCTGGTCGCCTTTGGAGAATACGCCTTTATTTTCTGCAAAGAGGACATCACCGGTCTCAATTTTGACGGTTACGTGCTGGTTGTCGACATCCACGACTTGACCTTGAATGAAATTGGAATGGCCCAGAAAATCGGCCACAAAATGGTTGGCCGGTTCATTGTAGACCGCCTCGGGGCCTCCTTCCTGCTGCTTGCGGCCATCTTTCATGACGAGAATCTTGTCC
>JAQYWF010000462.1 GCA_030145105.1 Desulfosarcina sp. | reverse complement strand
TCTGATTGTTTTGATTGCCTGATTAGAAGCGTAAAAAAATAAAAAACCCGGGGCGTTTGCCCCGGGTTTTTTTTATGGCTGGGTCGCATCTATTTCTGATAAGCGGGTTGCAGGCCTTTCAACATGGGGTAATGTTTAACATTCATGGTTTTAAGGGCTGCATTCTCAGTTTCGGCTGTAACCGCGCAGGAAATCAACCAAGACATCTGTATCGAGTAAAAATGGGTCGGTCATGAGTGGTCCTTGATTTATCTGTCAACCTATCATCTGTCCCATTGGGTGCGTGTGGCCTTGAAATCAGGAAGGTCCGTGCGATCCCTCCAGATTCCAGCCGTTGCTTGCAATACTGCTTCACGCTGACGATTGCTCAACTGAGCGATGAGGCGGTCGATGGCCTCTCGGATAAGCTCGCTTTGTTTCCTGCCTGATGCTTTTGCCATAACTGCCAATTCGTTACGCTGATGCTCTGTAAGATAGACTTGTGTTCTAACCATGCGGCACCTCCAAATGTATATATTAAAATGCACTCGTCGCCGGGTGAGTCGACGTGCAGCTATTTCGGATTCAGGTCAAAGGTGATCACGTTGCTGACCGAATCGGTAAACATAATCGACCCCTCCTTGGATACCAGGGCGATCACCAGTTCATCCACGCCATCCTGGTCGAGGTCGCCGACGGTGAAATCGCTGATGCGACCGGAAAGGTTCTGGCTTTCCCACTCGGGGAGGAGACTCAGGCCGTTCCAAAGGGTGGATCCGATCCTGGCTTTTTTGAAGACTCTGAAATCTTTGAGCATACTTCTGGCCAGCTCCTCGTGCCGTGCGATCAGGACCTCCAATTTGCCGTCCCGATCGATGTCGGCGGTGCGGATGCGTAAGGGGAAATACTCTCGGTTCGGCTGACCGGCGTCGGTTTTGGGCAGGTTGAAAAACAGCTTGTCGCCGCCGGTGCGGTCGCCGTCTTCCCAGATCGTATCACCGCCGGTGCTGAAGATGCGCACCCGGTCCCAGTCGGAATAGGCGGTAACCACATCGCTGCCGGTGTGGGTGATATCACCGTAGGCCAGACCCATCAAATTGGCCTTGCCGCCCGGCAGCACCTGGCGGCCGGGTACCGGGCGGTCTCCCTGCCAGCTCATTTCGTGGATCGGCCCCGAGAAAATGGATTCCGCGCCCAGGCGCTGACGTTGGCCCAGCAAGACAGGGCCCTGGTCCACGGTGTTGGCGACCCGGTAGAACCAGTTGTTCGCGCCGGAAATGGTCTGGTAGGTCCCTCCTGCATACTCGAGCACAAACGAGTCCACGACGGTTCGGGCCGGGCCCAGGCTGCTGATGTACATCTCGGGTGTGTCATTGCCGTTGAGATCGGCGACATCGACACTGATAAAGGTGCTTTGCCTGCTTTCCGCGGCGGTGGCCGTTTTTTGCAGGCGGCCGTTTTCCATGCGGTAGATGGATACCATCCGGTTGGTCACCACCACCAGTTCCATGCGGCCGTCATTGTTTACATCCGCCACGGCCAGTCCCGTGATCAGTTCTTTGAAACTACGGCTTTTCCAATGGGTTCCAGCGTCTTGAGCCACATAAGGCGTCGTCGCGGCGACAAACGCGGGGTTGGGGGTCGGGTTGGCCTGACCGGCCACCGGTACCTGCCCGTCGGATTGAACGCCGGACTGCAGCAGCTTCTCCGGGTGCATGCGCGGGTCGGCGACTTGCGGGGCCTGCGGGGCCGGTTGAACCGTGGTTGCCGCCGTGGCGCCGGCCTGCACGGCAGGCGCTGCCACCGGCCGCTGGGCAACCCCACGGCCGAATACGGTTGCGTTGATGGTGCTGGCGAACTGGTTGATCTGGGGGATCACCTCGCCCATGCCGCGGGTCTGGGCAAAAAAGGGCACCGGCGCCTGCTGGCCGCTGACATCCACCATTTTGGCATCGATGCTTACACTTTCGCCGAAGACGGTGAGGCTGCCGAAAAGCACGTAATCGGCCTGAAGCTTACCTCCCACCAGGAGCGCACGGCTTTCTCCTTCGAATCCTTCACCGGATGCCAGGGCTGCCTTGGTTTCGGCCTCGTTGATTACCTCGACTTTGTCCTGCCAGGCCAGCCTGGAGCCGAGCATGTCCAGGATGCCCTCTTGAAGAAAGGTCATGTCCTTTTCCGCGTTGACGTCAAAGGGAAGGATGGCCACCCGGGCGGGGGCGGCGAAGGCGGGGGCTGCGGTGAAAAGGAGCAGCAGGGAGAAAATAGTCAACAGAGTCTTGCTGATCAGACGATATGATGGGTTCTTCAATGGGTGGCTCCTGTGTGTATGGCTTCCTCTGGATTCCCGCCTTCGCGGGAATGACATGGTTTGTGATTGTAGAGAAAAGTTAATATTTTAAGGCATCTGTTTTTCATTAGCTCATTTAGCCATGCAAAAGGTACCAGACTGTTTGTCATCCCCGCGCAGGCGGGGATTCATTGTTTTTAATTGATTCTGGTTCCCCGCCTTCGTGGGGATGAGTGCGCCTGGAT
>JAQYWF010000176.1 GCA_030145105.1 Desulfosarcina sp. | reverse complement strand
GGTGCTATACGCCCTGAAACAAGTCGGTCTGGGGGTGAGCACCTGTGTGGGCATCGGCGGCGACCCGGTGAATGGCACCAGTTTCATCGATTGCCTGGGCTGGAGGCCTTGATCTACGCCGATGCCTCAGCCAGACAGGCCGTCCGGGATTTAGCCGGAAGCGACAGGGGGACCTTCCCGGACATACCGGACTGGGACGACGTGGGCACCACGGACAGCGACGAGCAGATCATGGTCGCCCACAACTGGGATGAAATCCGCCGCCTGATGTGGAACTATGTGGGCATCGTGCGCTCGGACAAGCGCCTGGCCCGGGCCCAGCGCCGCATCGACACCATCCAGAACGAAATCAGCGAGTACTACTGGAATTTCAAGGTCTCACCGGACCTCATCGAGCTTCGCAACATCGCCACCGTGGCCGAGCTGATCATCAAATGCGCCGCCCACCGCAAGGAGAGCCGCGGCCTGCATTACAACCTCGGCTATCCCAAGAGAGACGACCACCGCTGGAAGAAAGACACGGTGATCCGCCGGCAAATCGTGGGTTAGGTCTGAGAGACAGGCTGAAACCAAGATAGTATATCGTGAACCGGTTCACCGCCGTGTTTAATCCGGGCCATCGTAACGAAGGGTGTCTAAGGGGCTGGCCACCGCCGCCAAGTTTTTCTGCATGACACGGGTGTAGATCTCCGTGTTTTTCACGTCTGCATGGCCCATCAGTTCCTGGACGATCCGAATATTGACGCCATTTTCGAGCAGGTGGGTGGCGTAGCAGTAGGCGGCCTCCTTCCCAGGAATCGTCACCGGATACCCGGTTGCCATACCGCTGTACCCTTCGCCTCCATCTGGCTGGGTTTGGGCCTTGATGAGCTTTACAATAAAGGGTAAGCTCACCGCACCCTTTAGAATACGTGCCGTGCACGGCACACGGCCTCAGCTTTGAGAGGGACGCGTGTTACGCTGCCGCTCCACACGCGCCCCTCAAGCTGGCCGTTAGGAGCCACAAGGAAGGACATACATGCATCAGATTCTCGTCTACGCTGACTCTTTGAGTTGGGGGATCATTCCAGACACGCGAATGCGCTTCAGTTTTGAGAAACGGTGGCCCGGCGTTATGGAAATAGAGCTTCGACGCATGGGGCAGACCGTCCGGGTGATTGAGGACTGTCTCAATGGCCGGCGTACCGTCTGGGATGATCCGTTCAAGCCGGGTAGAAACGGCATCGTCGGTGTCGAGCAGCGCATCGAAGTCAACTCACCACTCTCGCTGGTCATTCTGTCCTTGGGAACCAACGACTTTCAGTCCATGCATCAGCACGACACGTGGCACTCGGCTCAGGGTGTGGGTGCCATCATCCACGCAATCCGACGAGCTCCAATCGAGCCGGGCATGCCTATACCGCCCATTCTCGTTGTTGCCCCGCCCCCAATTCAGGAGGCCAAAGGGGCCATTGCCCCCAAGTTTGAGGAAGCCAATCTCAAGGCGGTCGGCCTTGCTTCAGCGATTGAACAGGTTGCCGACGAAACGGGTTGCGCGTTTTTCGACGCTGGGTCCGTTACAACCACCAGTAAAGTAGATGGTGTCCATCTGGATGAAGACCAGCATCTCGCCCTGGGTAAGGCCATGGCAAAAAAGGTTGCATCAATGCCGGCTACCGACTAAAACCTGACCCCTCATCCAATGGGACGCCCCAAGCGAGGAACCCCGTCAACGCAAACACTGTCTTATGAAATATGAACATCCCTAATTATAACATTGAGAATAGTTAACATCCCTGTATTTGGATTTTTAGGGGCCCTGATTTGGGTACCCCGCTTAGATCGTTGGCTATTGGCGAGATCCCAGGGATTATTGTAAATCGCAATATGGAAGTTACCACCTCGCCGCAGCGACGGCCGGCATCATCAAAACGTTTCCCTACGCACGCAGCGTTTCTCTTTCCGGAAGCTGGCCCAGCTTTCTCAGCAAGGCCGGGCTTTCCAATTCTACCCCACCGCTCATCGACGCCGCACTCGGAACGGTATATGCCATGGACAAAATCTGTGCGGAAATGATTCGACTGCGCAATGAAACCACCGGCAACGCCAGGCTGTGCATATTGGGCGGAGGCGGATTCGTGGGGAAAGCGCTCCTGCCTGTCATTAGAAACCGATATGGTGCCATCATGGCAATAGATCCTTGTTACCGGGAGACGATTCAACATGGCATCAGGTCCGGGGCCAGGGTTGCCCTGGCCCCCATTGTCACCGGCCTGCCCATCATCATCCTGACTTGTTTCATTTTGTCCAAGCTATCCGGCTTCCATACGATTTTAGGAATCATTGCCTTGGTCGGCGGATGCGTTATCTTTTATATGGGCTACGAATGCCTGCGCACAAAAAGAGTCGCACTTGATCTGGGGGGGATCAAACCGAAATCGCTAACCAAAGGCATCCTGGCCAATGCGCTGAGCCCCCATCCCTACCTGTTCTGGTTCAGTGTCGGTGCGCCGACCATGACCAAAGCGATGCGGCAGCATATCGGTGCTTCTTTGGCGTTTGTCGTCGGTTTTTATGTTTTTCTGGTGGGGTCGAAAATCGTGCTGGCGGTGGTGGTCGGCCAATCGAAGTCCTTTTTAATCGGGCGCGGGTACCGATACACGATGCGATTTCTCGGCCTGGCCTTATGTTTTTTTTCTTTTGTTCTATTTAATGACGGGCTGATATTGTTGGGAGTGATGGCAAGATAGCCATCCGCGTAAAGCCGACCAGTGAATTTAATCAATGCGCGCCTGGAGAAAGATGTCCATTTCACATCGAAAACAAGTTGCACCTTTCGCAGCGCGGGTCGAATCGGATGCGGATTTCACCACCAGCGTGGTGCCGATCGGCAAGGGTGAGTTTCTGGCTGCGCGATCGATAAACTGACCAATGAGGTGTCGGCGGCCGAGTCGTTTCGGATAAAGAAAGTGGTTTTATGGTAGCGTGAATTGGGCGCAAAGGCACCGGACAACGCAGATGACTCCAAATCGCCAATCCCGCGGTGTTTTATTTTCGACAATTGGGGATGGGGGGGTGGTGCTTCAGAATTATTGAACGCCACCGATTCGAAACATAAATATGCTCCATCGGGGCAAAACAAACCGGAGGTCAGGCCATGGTCAAGATCAAAACCTTCACCAACGAATTGAAAGCCATGCATACCATGAAGGCGTTGAACGATCTGGATGCGCAGGTAAACGGTTTCATCCAGGGCAGCGACGTGAAAAAGGTCCTTTCCGTCTCGGACACATGCACAACTGGAGATGGTGGCACCATCGGCATCATCCGGGTGCTGGCTTACGAATCATGATGCTGACGTGTTGCTGCCGTTGCATGCCCTGCCCCCGACCCTGAATCCTCATGCCGGGGATACGATCTGTTTTCACCGGCCCCCCTGCAGCGGTGGGGTTGATCTTCCCGGCGGGCCCCAAGCGCAGTGGATGGTCGGCATGCCGCCATCGTCGCTCTTTTAGCCGTCGATGGTGGTGATTGATAGGGTTGCGTTTAGATGTTGACGGTTGGCATCGGTATGGCCTCGCACAGCCGAATTGGACATCGAAACACCGTCTTTACTGGATTGCTGACTGCCTGTCGCCCCGGTGATACTGAACGCAGCCGTTCTAAAGAAACGATCAAATGCGCGCAAAACGAAAATTATATTTTCTTGGATTCGCAATTTTCATTTTCTCATTCTTTCTGCCTGCCCTGATAGTATTTGGTGAACCCATCATTGGATATAAGAGCGCGTTGGTGCTTTTTGGATCTCTATTCAAATTCAAGGGGTTTCTAAATTATTCTTTTTTAATCTTTGCGAACCTTGCAAATATTTTTATCATTTTGGTATTCATTCTCCAATTTAAAATCTCTTTTAAGAGACTGATCATTTTCCAGTTTATTGCTTTTATATCCGCATTTTTCTGGGTAGGTTATGGCATCGTTCAAGAAAAGAATATAAGCGATCTTCATATTGGATATTGGAACTGGTTATTCGGAATATTTTTCATGCTGATATCTATGTTCGCGTCAATTAAAGAACCACAATCTCCAACGCGTCGCAGCTGACAAGGACCGATCACGCCGAGACACAAGGCCCAGCAGTTTTAGGTTTAGGTATGGCCCGGCCGTTAATGTTTTTTTAGCTTGATGCGCTCGATGAAAAAACTAATCGAAATCCTGCATATCATCGGCTACGCCTGGATCGTAATCGTTGGTATCTACATATTTTTGCAGTATATCAGGGTATTACTTACTGATGGCTTGCCTTTTGACCAAAGGGCGTTTAGTTTCTTGAACATCTGGAACATCTTGTTTGCACTCATTTCCTTAATGCCCGGGCTGATTTGTATACTTATTTCTGACTATTTCATTAAGGGAGGAAACCGTTGATGAAACCATTGGCTTTACAGGCCCGTTTATCGTCCAACATATGGGGGGCGGCATGAAAGCGTATCTGGCGCTTTGCCAGCGGGTCATCGATGAAGGCGTCTGGGTGGAAAATGCCCGGACCGGGAAGCGCTGCCTGACCTTGATCAATGCAGACTTTGAATACGATGTCAGTGGCGGCCGCTTGCCGGTGCTGACCACCAAGAAGCTATTCTGGAAACCGGCGATAGCCGAGATGCTGGGTTATTTGCGCGGCTATCGCAGCGCGGCCCAGTTCCGTGCGCTCGGGTGCAATACATGGGATGCCAATGCCAATGACAATGCCGCCTGGCTGGCCAACCATTATCGTAACGGTGAGGATGATCTGGGACGCTGCTATGGGGTTCAGGGGCGGCGATGGCGCAATCCGGAGGGGAAAGAAATCGACCAACTGCGTAAAATTGTCAACAACTTGTCCAAGGGCATTGACGATCGACGGGAAGTGATGACCTTTCACAATCCAGGCGAGCTGGATCGCGCCTGTTTAGCGGCCTGCATGCACACCCACACGTTCAGCTTGCTAAACGACCAGTTGTACCTGACCAGCTACCAGCGCTCTGACGATCTGCCGCTGGGCCATGGATTCAATCAAGTTCAAGTGGGCTGGCTATTAATGATTATTGCACAAATCACCGGGAATAAACCCGCCAAAGCGTTTCATAAAATCGTGAATGCGCACATTTACGAAGATCAGCTGGAGCAGGTAAAAGCGATTCAGCTCAAACGCGATCCGTATCCGTTGCCCAGACTGAAAATCAATCCCGACATCAAGACGCTGGCGGATCTGGAGACATGGGTGACACTGGATGATTTTGAATTGGAGGGGTATCGACACCATCCGGCCATTCAGTATGCCTTCTCCGTGTAGGCACTGTGAATACGGTGATATCGGCAAACAAAAAATTGCATCGGGCAATCGGCTGGATGCAGCGTAATGCGGCACCTATCTGAACCAAAAATCAGGAAATCAACCATGGATAGTCCACAAGAAATTTCGGCAGAATTTCCTTTCCGATCTAACTATGTTGAGGTGCATGGTTCCAGGATGCACTATATTGAGAAAGGGTCGGGTGACCCAATCTTATTCCTGCACGGCAATCCGACCTCTTCCTACCTGTGGCGGAACATCATTCCGCATCTGACGCCTCTGGGCCGCTGCATCGCCCCGGACCTGATCGGAATGGGTAGATCGGATGCGCCGGATCTGGCATATCGCTTCGTCGACCATATCAAGTACGCGGAAGGCTTCATCGAGAAGCTGGGCCTGGAGAATATCACGCTGGTCGTCCATGACTGGGGTTCAGCACTTGGTTTCCACTACGCGATGAGAAACGAAAACAATGTTAAAGGGATCGCCTTTATGGAAGCAATCCTGCGGCCGATGAAGTGGAACGACTTTCCAGGCGGCTTCAAAATGGGTTTCAAAATGATGCGTACACCAGGGCTTGGTTGGCTCATGGTCAGCGTCATGAATCTCTTCGTTAACCAGATTCTGCCCAAGGCAATCGTCAGAAGATTGTCCGCAAAGGAAAAAAATTATTATGCCGCGCCATACAAAACTGTCCGAAGTCGCAGGCCTTTACGACGGTGGCCCTGCGAAATTCCCATAATGGGTAAACCGACCGATGTTTACGAAGTCGTATCGAATTACAACAAAAAACTTCAGGAATCCGAGATACCCAAGCTTCTCTTCTTTGCATCGCCTGGAGGTTTGATAAATGCCAAAACGGTTGAATGGTGCAAGCAAAAACTTAAGCACCTCGAGGCGGTCGACATTGGCGCAGGGATTCACTATCTGCAGGAAGACAATCCTCACCGGATCGGTAGCGTGTTGGCGAAATGGTACAGAGGCCTTTCGTAACCTGGAAAAATTTGGCAGCACATAGGTTAAAAGAAAATGATCGATCTGAGCAACAAAGCGGCTAAACGATTTCGCATCAAATGGAAGGATCTTGAGGAGCGTTCAGGAGATTTCTGGAAGGTAGACGCGGTGATGATCGGCCGTGTCCCGATGCTGTTCATCGTTCACGAATATACGCTATTCACGCTGGTTCGGCGTAAATCCATGTTTCGTGACCCCTTGACCATCGCCGATGAAATCGTCCAATCATGCCCATGGTATCCTATCCCTGCGACACCTTCGCTTGGCAGGAACGGGAATCGAATGCTCACGGGAAGCATAACCGAAATGAAACGGATGACCTTGGGTTTATACTCGCCGGAGCAGATCAATGCCATGGAGATGTCAATCAACCAGAGTTTATTTTCTTATCTCTCCACAGATCGCAATGGGTACTCAAAACCGTTCGTTGCCGTTGAAAGCTACATAAAGGGACGAACGCCTTGGCGCTAATCCGTCCACCGTGTATGCGTGTCATCGCGCCCCACTTACCTTGCAGCAATCAGGAAAATTATTTTAAATGCTGAACAATAGCAGGACAGACAGGAAATTGTTGATCCCGTTTATGTGGATGGGTATTGGCTTGGTGTCTGGGTATTTTTCAAATTATTTATTCTCGTATATCTTGTCTCCCATTCTGATCGAGGCCGTCAGAACAACCAACGCAAATGCCCGGTCAGTCATTTTAAAGAATATGGTCAACATGGTCTTCGCGAACATGGCAGATTTCATGCTGTGTTTTCTTTTTGCGATGTTGTTGAGTTATTTCACCAAATTCACAATTCTGAGAGTGTCGTTGTTTGTTTTTGGTGCGATTGCCATCAGCTTGTATGCCCTAATTGAGAGGCTGATCGACTACATGGGCATTTATTCTGAATTGCCCGCGTGGGCGGTTGCGTCGGAAATGCAGAGTTTGATTTCGCTGGTATTGATCATTCCCCTGTGTTCGATCGCAGGCAGCCAGGCTGGCACCTGGATTAAAATGAAAAGGGAGCGCTTATAGCCCACTCGAGGCACTGGGAGTGCTAATAATAATCATGCCAAAAAACAAGCTTCTCAAGTACGAACGCGTCAAACGTCTGCCTAATGTCACCTTTTCCGTGTTGGGCGAGTCACCACTGCCTGGCTCTTATCCCTGGCACGATGAGCGTTATCAGGGCATGCAAAAAATCCTCGAACTGGGTTGCGGCAAAGGAGAATACAGCCTTGCATTCGCCGCGGCCAATCCGCGCAAACTATGTGTGGGAGTCGATTGCAAGAGTCATCGCATGTGTGTCGGCGCAGAGCTGGCGATTGCCCAGGGCCTTGAAAATGTTCACTTCCTTCGTGCGCGGATCGAGCGCATCGGGGAATTTTTTCTGAAACACGCTATACACGAAATCTGGCTGACCTTTCCTGACCCGCACCCCAAGCATCGGGCAATCAAGTCCCGGCTTTCCGCCGCTTTCTTTCTTGACGCGTATGCGAACCTGCTTATCCCCGGCGGCACGGTGTACCTGAAGACTGACAGTGATCTGCTCTATGACTACACCCGGGAATCTGTCCGCCGATGGGGCGGACGCGAGGTCGCCAAATCAGATGGCGCTCATGGAACCGGTTGCAGCGCATCGGGTGCCTGTGAAGCGGTTTCCGCTTACGAGCAGGCTGCGCGGTCAAGGGGAGCGGCCATCCAATTCATGGCGTTTAAACTGAACTAAGGAGGCGAGATGGACACATGCCTGATGCTGGTTGACCTTCAGAACGACTATTTTCCCGGTGGCAATATGGAACTGGTCAATATCGGGGCCGCCGCGGCCAACGCCCGGCGGCTGCTGGATAAATTCAGAAAAAGAGAAAAGCCGGTGATCCATATCCAACACCTCGCCGCTCAGGTGGGGGCAACCTTTTTCCTGCCCGACACCAACGGGGCCCAGATCAATCAACAGGTCGTCCCCCGGACGGATGAAATCGTCGTCGTCAAACATGTCCCCAACAGCTTTCGCGACACCCCGCTCCTGGGGATCCTGAAACAGCGCAACATCAACGACCTAATTATCAGCGGTGCCATGAGCCACATGTGCATCGATGCAACGGTTCGGGCGGCATTCGATTTGGGTTTCACCTGCATGGTCGCCGAAGATGCCTGCGCGACCCGAGATTTGACCTTCAAAGACAAAACCATCCATGCACCGGAAGTCCATGCCGCCTTCATGGCGGCATTATCCGGTACGTACGCTGAGGTTCGCTCAACAAAATATATCCTTGGAGACACTGGGTAAATGGTCTCTTGGAGGTGATGTCATGCGACGCGTCACACTGCTCACCATCGATGCAATCATCAACCTGCTGCTGGGGGTGCTGTTGATCGCTTTCCCCGACGGGTTGGTCGAATTGCTAGGTGTGCCGCCGGCCGCCCATGGCTTTTACGCGAACATTCTCGGTGGGGTTCTATTCGGTATCGGCATCGCCCTCATGATGGAAGCACGAAACCATACAGAAACCGGTGTTGGTTTGGGGCTCGGCGGAGCGATCGCCATCAACCTGTGCGGCGGTCTGGTGCTGTGCGGATGGCTCGTTTTTGGTGATTTGTCGTTGCCGTTGCGTGGCCTGATCTTTTTATGGTTTCTGGTTGTGCTTCTGCTTGGAATAAGCGTCGTAGAGATCGTTAACAGTTTTCAGGGTAACCATCGTAAGATTTTAAAAAAATAGACAAAATTCATTACTGTCGAAGATTCCTCGCAGCTTGCTGCGAGGTTCTTCAATCTACCTCAATGTCTCTTCCAAGAACTCACCAAACCGCTTCCAGGACTTCTCATCCGCATCTTTTCGGTACCGGTCAGAGCCAAAGACGGTGAAGGCGTGCGGTGCACCGCCATAGGTAATCATTTCGTGGGGCATGCCCTTTTCCTCCAGGGCATTGGCCAGCATGGCAAACTGGTCCATGGTGATATTCGTGTCGGCCGTACCGTGCAGGATCAGCAGTTTTCCTTTAATCTTGCCGTAATCCTGGCCTTCCGGCGTACTCAATCCGCCGTGGAAGGTGACAAATCCTTTCATGTCAGCCCCCGCCCTGGCATACTCGAGCACTGCGGCACCACCGAAGCAATACCCCATCGCCACGGCATTGTTAACGTTGGCGCCTTTGGCTCTGGCCGCATCCAGTGCACCGGTAATCAGGCTGCGCATGCGTGCCCGGTCCTTGTACAATTCCCCGGTGTGCTGGCGCCGGTCTTTCACTTCAGTGGGCCTGATTCCAGCACCGAACAGATCGGCGGCAAAGACCGCGTACCCTTTTTCAGCCAGCATATCGGCCCGTTTGATTTCATAATCGGTGAGACCATCCCAGTCGTGGATCAGCAGCACGAATGGGGCATTGTCCGCCGGAGAGGTAAAATACCCCTCGAAGGCCTCCCCCTTGACGTCATAGGCGACAACCTGACCGCCTGCCGTGGCCACGGTGGCCGTGGCCGCAATTAATAACAGAAACAACAAAGTGTATTTGGTTTTCATGGTAATCCTCCATGGTTTATCGTTTTTATTTAATCCTTCGTTCTCTGTCCTCCGTCCTCAGTCATCTGTCCGGCAGATAGCCCCTGGCCATCTGCTTGAATTCAGACACCTGCTGTTGCTGCCATTGCGATCCCAATCCCAGTTCTTTTGCCATCAGACGGGCCGTCTCCCCGGCGACTTCCATGCTGGCCGCAGCGTCCAGG